>NZ_JADKPY010000043.1:0-50001 GCF_015351505.1 Acinetobacter sp. SK-43 | reverse complement strand
AAATAAAAATCACTCTGCTCAGATAACCAACTCACAGTATGTTTTGCAAAAAATTCTGGTGTCACTGTTTTACTAGTTGCCTCAAAAGCAACAGCCTTTGCACCATTTTCACAAAAGTTAAAGGCATGAGTATCTTTTTTTTCAGGCCATGCACAACCTGGACAATCAAAGCCTGTCGGCTGATTAATGTTTAATAGTGTGATTGAACCTTTTTTTAGAACATCTTGACGTTTTAGGTTACGTGCAACGCTAAGCAATGCACCCCAACCTCCCGCGGGTTGAGTATATGGCTCTATACGCGCATAACCTTGATTTTCTTGCTTGTGGATGTTTTGTTCTGAATTATCCATTTTGCCCTCATTTGAGCTTTTTTTTGTATATTGGAGATAGAATTATCACGAATTGAGATTCTTTTCTATTTATGATTTGTCGGATTCAGTTTGTTTTATTCTAATTTATGCATAGAAAAGCCTACTTTCTGTAGGCTTTTTTTAAAGTAGATTCAAAAATTCTTATTATTCTTGAATCCTCTAGAGACTATCAGCTACCACATGAATAATTAGTAGTTGTAATTATTCCCCACTCAAAGAACATTCAAAATTTGTACGTTCCACCGTACAACGGGCACGCTTTAGTACACTCATCATCGTACGGTCATATACGCCTAATTTAGTCAGTTCGATGCGTCCATCGCGCAACATTTGCTGATAACGGCGTTTATCATCAGCTGATAAGCTACGTTTATATTTTGTCGGTATTTCCGACTCCAAACGAGCAATATTCGTAAAATTCTTATTCAACTGTTGAGTTGCCCAAGCTCGTGATTTGAGCCCAAAGCCTTGAGGAAATTTGTTCGGTCGAATAATAATATCACCCGTTAAATTGACCACGGGGAAGTTAAACATCGCCCCATTTGCACTAATACCTTTTTCAATTTCTAAAGGTTTATATGCATAAGCAGGTGCAGCAATCACATCGACTTGATTTTGATTAAACTTTTTTGCAAAGTCTGAAATTTCAGATGGCACACCAACCAATTGCAAACGCTCTACAATCATCTTTTGTGCTTGATCATAATGTAAGTAAGCAAACTTTTTCCCTTTACCCTTTTCGATCGTATCAATATTTTTTATCCCGTACAAAAACATAAGCTAGTCCAATTTGGACAATCACCGCAACCTCATACTTATCGCCATCCATTTCTGTAACTAGGCGATTTTTATTACGAGGATCAAGTACATAAGTAATTGCTTTTTTGGCAATCGAATTATTCGGTACGGCACCCAGCGCATCGATTGAACCTGCGAATTTATTATATTTACGTGCTCGCATGGAGGTCATGGAAACTCCATCACATTTCCCAGCATCAAAATCATTTTGCGCTTTGGCTTCATCTTGATAAGGGATGAGATTCATATCCACTTTCCAAGCTTTGGCTGCCAATGCCCACTCCTCGACGGTTTTATATGATTCTCCTGCTTTACCCTGCAAATCAAACACACAAATATCTATTTTTGCTTGTACTGATTGAAAGCCCAACATCAAGGCAATCAATAGAAATCCTTTTCTCATTTTATTTCCTATTGAATTTCAGTTAATTCATTAACTTTTTATTGTTTGCGGAATTCATTTCATTTTTTAAAATTCCGTACTCACCAAATAACTTTTCTCTCCACTCATTCAACAACTGATCAGTGTCATGCTGACTTGGATGAAAATTAGGTTTAAAGAAATCTAATAATTGTGGAACGATTCCCTGAAACATACCGCCACGTCCCCAAAAATGCTTAATACCACGCCAATTTTTGGTAATCGAAAATAATCGTTTGTCATGAGCCAATAAACGTCCATGAAACCACAAGAACATGAATGCCAAAGTGAAGGTCGTTGGAATCATCATTAGGCTGCGCTCAAGATAGTGCCCTCCAATTTGTTGATACACATCAAAAGCCACTGTTTTGTGTTCATTTTCTTCTAAGGCATGCCACAACCATATTTTTAAAATTTCTGAATCAGCCAAGCGATGCATATGATCAGCTTTCAAACAATACTCAGCAATGATAGCCGTGTAATGCTCTAAACAAACGGTGATCGCTATTTGCAGTCGATGTGGAGCGTATTCTTATATTAAGGACAATAAATTTCCTACATCTCGGTCCAAATGATCCATTGGATAGCCTTATGCAGCAAAGAACTTATTAAATGAAACATGCTCTTTACTATGCATAGCCTCTTGACCAATAAACCCTGCAATTTGAGCTTTTAAAATATCACCTTGTACTTGGTTGCGATAATGTCGCACTGACTCAACGAAAAAAGATTCTTCTTTTGGAAATAGTGCAGAAAATGCAGCCCAAAAAGTTGTCATATAAGCATCATTGGCATAGCCATTGATCGGTGCCTTAGAAAAATCAAAATCCATACGTCGTGGTGGAATATTGACCTGAGCGCCAAGTGGTTTTCTACTGCTTTGTTTTTGAACTGTATCTAAATGCGCCATCACTTTTCACCCTCTAACCAAGAAACTGCTATTTTTCCTAGAAAAAACTTGTGACAATAGTTCAGAATTTGCTTTTGGTTTTTATTTAGGTATGCAGATGACTGTGACTTGCCATGGACTAATCGGTTTTGCAGCACTGGCAGCTCAAGATGTACATGATGCCTTAAAAATAGCTCAAGAGTTTATTGCGCTACAGTCAACCATACATAAAATTAAATTAAACACTGATGATGAGTTTGCGTATCTATATTTTGAACAAACCACACCATATCAATACGATGAGGTGATTCAAACTGCTTTATTACTTGGTTTCGTACAAATGGGGCAAGCAATATCAGGTCATAAACTAACAGGTTTTGCTGATGTGCAATTTGAGCGTCCAGTCTATTTTGAAGAACTCTTACACTTGTTGCCAGGAGAGGTTCGATTTAATCAATCTTCAACCCGACTGGTTTTTAACAAACAAATTTTAGAGATTCCACTACCAACTGCTGATCCAATCACTGCTCGTCTAATGCGAGAACAATGCAAAACTCAATTACGCAATTTAATTAAACACTAAACCTTTAGCAGTCTTGTTCAAGACTTGGTTTACGATGAAGTCTTAGGAATCAGCTCAACCACGGAGATCTGTGAGAAACTTCAAATTTAAGAACGTACCATGCAAAGAAAACTCGCAGATGAACAAACGAACTTTAGAGATATTGTGGAGCAAGTCCGCTGCAACAAAGCAATCATGCTGTTAAGAAATCATAATCTAACCTTAAACTACCTTTCAGATCATTTAGGCTATACCAACATCACTAATTTCTCGCGCGCATTCAAAAGATGGACAGGCAAGTCTCCTCGCCGATATTCATAATTCGTCTAAAAAAAGCTTACTGTTGGACACAATGTCAACAGTAAGCTTGAGAAAATATAAGTGATTTAGCATTCTAAGTTTATTCAGTTGATGAATGTGCTGGTTGAATCTTTTGAATATTCTGCTTCTGTTGTGACGGCATATAATCTGGTTGGTTACTGACCGCAAGGAAGAAGAAAACTAAAAATAAGCAACCAAGTAAAATACTGATACCAACTGTTAAGTATGGAAACTTTGATTGTTGCTGAGACATATTGTCTACTCCTATTCAAATACAAATATTCAGTTCTAAAATCTTTAAATTATAGATAAAGTTTTATAACTTGATCCATTTTGGATATGGGTCTGCATGTATTCGGCATAGACTGATAATTTTTCAAAAATATGTTCCGAATAAAACATGTCTTCAATCAAATGAGCTGCCTGTACTTCACTAAGTTGACTTATTTGTGCAATAAGTTTTGCGTTTAAAGATGAAAACAATGTACAAATATTTCGATGGAAATCATCTTTGTTTTTAAACAACAATTTCCGAGTATTTAACATTTCATCCTTTACAATACTTTCTTCACAAACTGTCTGAATGACACTAATCTTTACGCTTAAGAAATCCTGCAACTGTTGAAGTTGGTGATGATTCATCGCTGATGATGTGATCAAAAAAATTTGCGAAATATCTGATCGACAGAGTGCTTTAACCAAGTTTCTAAATAGAAAGTCTTCTTGGTTTTTGGGTTGATCGACAACATCTACATAAACTTTCAGACTTTGCAGCAAATCTATGACATTCAACTTCACTCTTGTTTCTGCCTGATAATATTGATTTAATATCTTTAAAATCGAAGATGAATTGAGCGTGGTATAAATCACAGGCTGATTTATATTGGCAAGCACAAACGGCGCAAATAAATATGCTAGATTTTGGTCATTCTCATAAATTTGAGTTTGCACAATGTAAGTCACTTTCTCTTTAGCAAAATTTCTTAAGACTTTTGCTCTTAATAAAGTCGCTTCAAGATTCACATATTCAAGTTGTAATTCTTCCTTAATCAGTGATGAAGGCATACTGTCTTCAAAAACTGCTGTCATCGCATTAAGTTCTTTGGTCACAAACATCGAATACGCCCTGTCAAATCGAAACATTCTTTAGAACCCAATAAACTCAAATTTTGTGTTTGGAGTTTTAATCGTTCATGGTGTTATTTTGAGCGTTACTTCAAGTATTGAATAGCTACAGAGCATGCTTAAAAAAATATAACAGATGATTCAATTGGACTAAATCTGTTATAAAATCCTGATAGATTTTCTTTAAAATAAAAGCAGATATAATTAGGGCTGCAAACTTCATGTATAAGTCTGAACAGTTAGCGCACAATCTAAAATTACTGATCGAAAATGGCACTTGGAAGGCACATAGCAGACTTCCATCTCTACGTGAGCAAGTACAACGTTCAGGTTTTAGCTTGATCACTGTGATGAATGCTTACCAAGAATTAGAGGCACAAGGATTAATTTATTCAAAAGAAAAATCTGGTTATTTTGTTGCTGAGCAAGTATCGACCCAAATTCCACAAACACACTCAATTGTTGCATTGAATCCCAAAATTGAAATTAACTCTCTGGTATTTAAATATCTAAAATCGATCCAATCTAAACATGTCAGTCCGCTAGGTTCGGCATTTCCTGATAGTCAGTTGCTCTATCCACCCAAGCTGATTCAAATCATGGGACAACTCTCCCGTAACCGACATAGTTACGACCAAACCACCAATCTTCCACCTGGGAATTTGGAACTTCGGAAACTGATCGCCCAACGTTATTGTATGCAAGGTATTCCAACCGATGCGGATGATATTGTTATCACCTCTGGAGGGTTGGAAGCACTCAATCTGTCTTTGCAAGCGATCACACAACCCGGTGATTATATTTTATTGCAGCAAACCATTTTTTATGGCGCTTGGCAGGCAGCCGAACGTTTAGGATTGAAAGTCATTACACTTCCTGAACATCCACAGCATGGTTTTGATATTGAAGCTTTTGAACAAGTAATTAAGACGTATCCAATCAAAGTCTGCTGGTTTATGCTCAATGCACACAATCCAATAGGCTTTACAGTCAGCGATGAAATCAAATTTAAAATTGCTCAACTTTTGCACGAACATCAAATTCATTTAATTGAAGATGATGTCTATGAAGAATTGTTTTATGGCAGTCAGAAACCACTTCCAATGAAGTATTTTGATCAACAAAATTTGGTATTGCACTGCTCTTCTTTCTCGAAAACTTTAGGTTCTGGTTTTCGTATGGGCTGGGTCTATGCGGGTAAATTCTCAGAGCACATCCAACATTTACAACTGATGAGCACGATTTCTGCAAATGCACTCATCCAAAATGCCCTAGTTGAATTTTTAGCCCATCATCATTACGAAAAGCATTTAAGAACGCTTAGACGCTCATTAGAAAAGAATAAAAAACAATTTTTCCAATATCTAAAACAACATTTACCAGAAAACTGCAAGGTATATAACTATCCAAGTGGTTATTTTCTTTGGATTCAATTGCCTGAAAAAGTCAGCAGCATGCAAATCTATGAACAACTGATTCAACAACAGATTGGTATAGCACCCAGTCCGCTATTTAATGTATTGCCTTCACATCAACACTTTATTCGAATGAATTGTTCTTTTGAATGGACTGAAAAAATTCAACATGCCGTGGATCAATTTATTCTAGCTATTGAGAAAGAAATCTCAATTTAACTAGATTTGGCTACGCTACGCTTTCGATATTGGCTTGGTGTTTCTCCAAAGGTCTTTTTAAAAGCACGGATAAAATTGGTCGCTTCTTCATAACCAACAATACTTGCAATATCTTGGATGCTATATTGTTTGTGTTGCAGCATTTTTTTAGCCTCCGTAAATCGCACATCAGCTAGAATCTGTAAGAAAGTCGTCCCTTGCGCCTGTAAATGTCTTTTTAGAGTTCGTTCAGACATATTCAAACGTACAGCAATCATGGGCAATGTGGGATAACCATTGCTTGAGTTATACAATAATTCTGAGCGAATACTTTTCTGTAAATCCCTTATATTTTCTTTAACTAACCGCCATTTATCATTTTCACAATACAAAAGTGCCTGCTGAAAAGAAACTTGATCAGCATTTTTATTTTTGCAGTTAAGGAAGAATTTAGGAAAACGAAGCCCATTTCTTTTTTGACTAAAATGTATCTTAACTTTTGAAAGCTCAATACACTGGTAATCATTGCTTTCTTCCCAATCAAGAAAGACTTCACTCTGCTCAATCAGCTCTTTTGAAAATAAACTTAAAAAATGAATTGCTCCAAAGATCAAACATTCAACTAGAAAAGATCGTAATTGCGCTGATTGTTGCTCATCACCAAATCTAACAGGATGTACATCATCTAAATAGACATACACAAAATCCTGATCAACAGTCCACTCAGGTGTGAAATTTTGAATCCGAGTACAGAAATATTGCTGACAGAGTGTCAAAGCAGTTTCAACATCAGCACAACTTAAAAATGCAAAGCCCAATGCCCCATGTGAAGTAGGACGAAGTTTGAGTCCATACTCAATACCCAAGCGATGATTACCTGTGAGTTGTAATGCATTCACCACCAGCTTAGACCACTGATGAGCACTCATTTTGGCATCAGCATGTTTCATAGCTGATAGAACCAACCCAGTATTATATAAAACAGTTTGATTCTCGATGCCATATGCTTCAGTAATTTCTAATAATACATGAGCATAAGAAACAGAAATGTTTTCTTGAAACAGCCCAAAAGGATCACGCATAGCACATCCAATGTCCTAAAATGATCATTAATATGGCATAGTCTACCCTATTGGGCGAGCAGTTTATTCTGAATAATCAGTCATAGATAAATGAATAAACTTAGAGGAATTGCTTAAATGGCAAGCCTACATCTCGATAAACAACAATCCATTTATGTGCTGACATTAATCAACGGCGATCAGGAAAATGCGCTCAACAAAGACGTTTTAGATGAATATATTTCGGTTTTTGATGAAATTGAAAACGATAAAAATAACGCGAGCCTGATTATTCGAAGTGATCATCACAAAACGTTTTGTAATGGATTAGACCTTGCATGGTTGATGCAACAATCTATCGAAGATAAAAAAGCATTTACTACTCAACTAGAAGATATGTTACTTCGCTTAGCATTATTGAATCTCCCTGTCATTGCAGAAATCAATGGCAATGCTTATGCAGGCGGTGCGATCTTAGCATCAGCTTGTGACTTTAGATTTATGCGGTCAGATAAAGGTCGATTCTGTTTTCCTGAAATAAAACTTACCATTCCTTTTACCGATATCATTGCAGAGATTGTGCAACTGCTACCAAATCAATATGCAACTTGGGAAATGTCGTTAACAGGCAAATCGATGACAGGCATTGAATGTTTACAAGCTCAAGTAGTGAGCCAGATACATTCTGTTGAATCCTTACAGACTGAAACTTTACGATTTGCAGAAGATATGTCACAGAAACATCGCCTGACCTATGCCGTAATTAAACGTCAATTGCGCCATCGAATTGTAGAAATTGCCAAACAACGACAGTTGTATAATCCTGAAAAATTTTCACATCCTTTTATTCTTTAACTTAATTTTTAGCATGAATTAGAAATAGGAAATTACAATGAAAACTATGCAAGGAAGAACTGTTTTTATCACTGGTGGAAGTCGTGGTATTGGTCGATCAATTGCAATAAAGGCTGCCCAAGCAGGTGCGAATGTCGTGATTGCTGCGAAGACTGCTGTCGAAACACCTAAATTATCAGGCACGATATACAGCGTTGCAGAGGAAATTAATGCTGCGGGTGGCAAGGCACTTCCTCTCATTTTGGATGTACGAGATGAGCAACAAATTCATTCTGCTATCAAACAAACAGTTGAAACCTTCGGCGGATTAGATGTGCTCATCAATAATGCAGGCGCAATCGCTCTCACGGGTGTTGAGTCAACTTCACTAAAACAATATGACTTGATCCAGACCATTAATCACAGAGCCACATTTATCTGTGCTCAAACAGCATTGCCCTACTTAAAAAAATCTTCAAACCCACATATTTTGAGTTTGTCTCCACCAGTCAATATGTCACCGAAATGGTTAGGAATGCTTTCTCCCTATGCATTATCTAAATATGGAATGACTATCCTCACGCTAGGTATGGCGGAAGAGTTTCGGCAATATGGAATTTCTTGTAATACCTTGTGGCCAGAAACTTATATCGCGACTGCTGCGGTTTCAAAAAATTTGGGAGAAGAAAATACCCTACAACTAAGTCGCAAACCCGAAATTATGGCAGATGCAGCTTATGCAATTTATACAACTAATCGTGGTGAACTCACAGGACAAAGTTTAACTGATGAGCAAGCGCTTGCAAGAATTGGGATCACTGAACTAGGCGGCTATGCTTGTATTGAAGGAAAGACAGAATTACAAAAAGATTTCTTTTTAGATTAACTTCTAAGACAAAAGCGACCTTAAAACTATGGTCTTAAGGTCGCTTATTGTTATTTCACCCGTATTAACCTGGGAAAATACCACGCTCTTTACGTGCTTTTAAGATACGCTCACAACCAAGAATAAATGCTGCGGTTCTTAGCGTACATACTTTCTCGTTGGCAGTATTCCAAACATCATGGATTGCTTGAATCATCAGCTTATCAAGACGTTCGTTGATCTCTTCTTCTGACCAGAAGTAGCTCGACATATCTTGAACCCATTCAAAGTAAGAAACAGTTACACCACCCGCATTACAGATAACGTCTGGGACAACCGTGATACCACGTTGAACTAGAATATCATCAGCTTCAGGATATGTTGGTCCGTTTGCACCTTCTAAAACCAACTTCGCAGTTAATTTTTGTGCACGTTCAACTGTGATTTGACCTTCTAAAGCTGCTGGAATCAAAATATCCATTTCCACATCCCAGAATGCTTCATCACTGATCGCTTGCGCACCAGCAAAACCGCCCACACCTTGATTTGTTTGAAGATAAACTTTTAACTCTTCAAGGTTAATACCTTCTGGATTATAAATCGTACCTGTATGGTCTTGAATAGTTACGACTTTAGATTTTGACTCAGCGAATAAATACGCAGCTTCACTACCTACGTTACCAAAACCTTGAACTGCGATTTTCGCGCCATCTAGAGGTAATTTGATCTTCTCAGCAACTTGTTGACCTGTGATAAACACACCACGACCCGTTGCTTTGATACGACCTAATGAACCACCTAAATGTACAGGTTTACCTGTTACAACACCTGTCACAGTATGACCTTGACCAGATGAATATGTATCCATGATCCAACCCATGACATTTGGGTTTGTACCTACATCAGGTGCTGGGATATCTTTTTGTGGTCCAATGATGTGACTAATTTCACTGGTATAACGACGTGTCAAACGTTCTAACTCACGAGGTGAAAGTTTACGCGGATCAACACGTACACCACCTTTAGCACCACCAAATGGAAGATTTAAAACTGCAGTTTTAATCGTCATCCACGCAGAGAGTGCCATCACTTCATTTAAGTCAACATCTGGATGAAAACGAATACCACCTTTACCTGGACCACGTGATAAATTGTGTTGAACACGATAGCCTTCAAAGTGCTGGATCGTACCATCATCCATTACAATCGGCACATCCACAATCAAGGCACGTTTAGGGCGCTTCAATGTGTCGATGTAATCTTTTAAATGCTCTAAGTAAGGCGCAACGCGATCGATTTGTTCGAGGTAAGTTGACCATGGACCGTTATTTTGAGAGATATAAGATAAATTAGACATTGTCTATCCTTATAAAAAAAAATAGATGGGTCAGCTCACGCCAAGCCATCAGTCAAAAATGTAGTTAAAAATAATATAAGCGGCTAATTTGGCTGTTCGATTATCCAAATCAAACCGTGGATTGCATTCAGCCACATCGAAAACTCGAATTTTTCCAGATTTCTTTATGGCTTGAAACAATGGATCAAAGACCGAAAGATCAATTCCTTTGACCGAAGGTGCACTCACACCGGGAGCAATGCTGGCACTAAATACATCCAAATCTACTGTAATGTATAACGCGTCAATTTTTTCTATAAAACCGTTAATTTTCGATATCAAATGGTCAATTTCTGAAAGCTGAAGTTGCTGATCGTATATATATTGACAGTTCAGGCGATCTGCCGTGTCAAACAAAGCTTTCGTGTTTGAATGCTTCGCGACACCGATGCACAAATAATGAAATTCTTTTTGATTCTGTTCTGATAATTTTGCAGCATTTAAAAATGGTGTACCTGATGTCACCTGCTCTGCTTCACGCAAATCAAAGTGTGCATCAAAATTAATGATTCCAATTTTTTGCTGCGGCTCATGATGTTGGATGTATTGGAACAGTCCTGAAAAACTTCCAAAAGCAACCTCATGACCACCACCTAGAACAATCGGTTTCATTCCCTGTTGTAAACTTCGTTCAACTTGATCTGCTAACTCAGCTTGTGCCTTTTCTAGTTGACCTTGCTCACATACGACTGTACCAATATCAACAATTGATACAGATTGGTGTACAGGTAAATTTGCCAATTGTGCTCGAATCATATCAGGTGCATCCGCTGCGCCTAAACGACCTTTATTTCGTTTTACACCTTCATCCGAACCAAAACCAATTAAGGCAAATGAAGCATGTTGTGTGGTATTTACCACATGATGGATACGTCGATGTTCTTCACCATCGCCATCATGTCGTCCTTGCCATGTAAATGAATGATTCATATCAAATATCGCTAATTAAAACTGTTTGCACTACACACAAATTTCATTGCCATGCTGAATAATACGTTTAGGCAAATCTCCACCTAGCCAATACACAATCTCAGATGGATGTTCAATTTCCCAAGCAATAAAGTCAGCAACTTTGCCTACTTCTAAACTGCCAAGTGAATCTTGTAGTCCCAAAGCATGTGCAGCATGAAGAGTCACCCCTGCCAATGTTTGTTCAGGTGTTAAGCGAAATAAGGTACTTCCCATGTTCATCATCAAACGTAATGACAATGCTGGAGAAGTTCCAGGATTTAAGTCGCTCGATAAAGCAATACGAACACCATGTTTATGCAAACTCTCTAGTGGAGGAAGTTGTGTTTCCCTCAAGAAATAGAATGCACCGGGTAGTAACACTGCAACGGTTCCTGAAACCGCCATTGCTTTGACATCGTCTTCAGTCATAAATTCCAAATGATCTGCAGACAATGCGTGGTAACGAGCAGCAAGACTAGAACCACCAAGAGAAGACAGTTGTTCAGCATGCAATTTAACTGGGAGATTGAGTGCATGTGCTGTGTTAAATATACGTTCAACTTGTGCAGGTGAAAATGCTAAATACTCACAAAATGCATCGACCGCATCCACGAGTCCTTCTTGATGTAGTTTTGGCAACATTTCTGTACAAATATGATCAACATACGCATCACTTTGATCTTTATATTCAGGAGGTAAAGCGTGCGCTGCTAAGCATGTACTGCGTACAGTCATTGGCAAAATATTTGCAATTTGACGAATCACACGCAACATTTTACGTTCATTCAGATAGTCTAAACCGTATCCTGATTTAATCTCGATGGTGGTAACCCCATCTTTGAGTAAACAGCGAATACGTTTTAGTGCTGAAGCAAGTAACTCGTCTTCGCTCGCTTCACGTGTTGCACGAACAGTACTGGCAATACCACCGCCATTTGCCGCGATCTCAGCATAGCTAACGCCTTGCAAACGCTGCTCAAACTCAACACTACGATTGCCACCGAATACGCTATGGGTATGACAATCAATTAAACCGGGCGTTAACCATGATCCATTTAAATTAATGGTTTCAGCATAATTGTCATTTGGAATATCACTTTCACGACCAATCCAGTGAATGCGATGTCCAGATGTCACTAAAGCAGCATGTTCAATACTGTTGTATTTCCCATCCTGCATAGTAGCGATATGACAGTTTTTCCAAAGCTTTTTCATTTTAGATCCTCTCCCTGTTCAAAAGCTATACGCTCTTGAACAGTTAGGTTATTAGCTTTCCATTTTGAAATTTTGTGGTAAATCCTGATCAACCTTGATCGCATCTTGTTTTGGTTTAACCCAAATGTTGTATGCAATACACAGTAAAACCAACCATGTAATACCGACATATAATGCAGGTCTTGAGTCAGGGAAATAACCCATCATTGCCAAGATAAACAACATGAATGCAATCGCAAATGCAGGAGCATACGGCCACCCAATCACAGGGAAATCTAGTGCTTTAATCTGTTCTTCCGACATCTTACGACGCATCGCAACTTGTGAAAGTAAGATCATCAACCATACCCAAACCGTTGCAAATGTTGCGATTGATGCAATGATAAGGAATACGTTTTCTGGAATTAAATAGTTGAGAAGCACACCGATAAGTAAGACTCCAGCCATAACAACAACAGTCATCCATGGCACACCATTTTTAGAGATTTTTTGAAACACTTGCGGTGCTTGTCCACGACTCGACATACCAAACAGCATACGTCCAGCACCAAATACATCACTATTAATCGCTGATACCGCAGCAGTGATGACGACAATATTCAAAATTGTTGCAGCCGATCCGATTCCTAGATTCTCAAAAATTTGTACAAATGGGCTACCTTGGCTACCTATTTGATTCCAAGGGAAAATCGACATCAAAACAAAAATGGTTAGCACATAAAACAATAAGATACGTACAGGAACAGCGTTGATTGCTTTAGGAATAGAGGTCTTTGGATCTTTAGATTCACCCGCAGTGATCCCAATAATCTCGATACCACCGAAAGCAAATACAACTACAGATAAACAAGCAATCAAACCCGCAATACCATTTGGCATAAAGCCTTCATGAATCCATAAGTTTTGAATACCTGTTGTGAAACCTGCTTGATCGGCATTGAAACCATAAATCATCAGCCCTAAGCCACCCAAAATCATGGCAACAATCGCGGTCACTTTTACGATTGAAAGCCAGAACTCTAGCTCGCCAAAAACTTTGACATGAATGAGGTTAATTGCACCTAAGAACATGATCAGTGACAGAATCCAAATCCATCGAGGAACATCTGGATACCAGAAGCCCATATAGATTCCAAAAGCAGTCACATCAGCCAGCGCAACAATGATCATTTCAAATACATAAGTCCAACCTGTGGTAAAACCTGCAAGTGGTCCAATGTAATGTGAAGCATAGTGACTGAAAGAGCCTGAAACTGGATTTTGAACAGCCATCTCTCCTAATGCGCGCATCACGATATATATTGCGATCCCTGCAACGATATATGCGAGCAAAACAGATGGACCTGCCATTTTAATGGCTGTTGCTGAACCGTAAAAAAGTCCCGTTCCTATCGCTGAACCTAATGCTAAGAAACGGATGTGACGGGTGTTTAATCCCCGCTGTAAAGTGGAGTGTTGTGACATTATTATCTCCAATCCTTGAGGAAATATAGTTAGAGTCGGTCACTCCATGTGACCGTTATCATGATTAGGCGTTTGATAGACTAGGCAAAAGATTTGGGAGGATGAGCTCATTCAAACAGCCACTAGCGAGTAATTCACTTGCCTGTTCAATATCAGGAGCGAAGAAACGATCTTCACTGTAGTAAGGCACTTGGTCGCGCAATACTTTTCGAGTACGTTCAAGTTTTGGAGAGCTTTTTAAACCTTCACGGAAATCAAGCCCCTGACATGCACCTAACCATTCCACTGCGAGAATGCCACGAACGTTATCTGCCATATACCACAAGCGTTTACCTGCATTTGGTGCCATAGAAACATGGTCTTCTTGGTTTGCTGAAGTTGGCAAACTATCTACACTTGCAGGATGTGCTAAAGCTTTGTTGTCACTTGCCAATGCTGCGGCAGTCACTTGAGCGATCATAAATCCAGAATTGACACCACCATTAGCGACTAAAAATGGTGGAAGTTGTGACATATGACGATCCATCATCATCGAAATACGGCGTTCAGAGAGTGAACCGATTTCTGCAATTGCCAGTGCCAAATTATCTGCCGCCATCGCCACAGGCTCAGCATGGAAGTTACCACCTGAGATCACATCGCCTTCAGCTGCGAAAACCAGTGGATTATCTGATACAGCATTTGATTCAATTTCCAATACTTCCGCTGCCTGACGGATTTGAGTCAAACAGGCACCCATCACTTGCGGTTGGCAACGTAATGAATATGGGTCTTGAACTTTGCTGCAATCTTCATGCGAATGTGCAATTTCACTTGAATCAGTGAGTAAGTCACGATAAGCCGCAGCAACATCTATTTGACCACGTTGACCACGCACCTCATGGATACGAGCATCAAATGGCGCACGTGAACCCAACATCGCTTCTACACTTAGACCACCACAAACCGTAGCAGCAGCAAATAAATCTTCTGCTTCAAATAAACCGCGCAGTGCATATGCTGTTGAAACTTGTGTACCATTTAACAGCGCCAAGCCTTCTTTAGCCGCTAGGGAAATTGGTTCTAAGCCAGCAACTTTCAATGCATCAACAGCTGAAAGCCACTCACCTTTATGGCGAGCTTTACCCTCACCTAATAACACTAAAGACATATGTGCTAATGGTGCTAAATCTCCAGATGCACCCACAGATCCTTTAAGTGGGATATGTGGATACACTTCCGCGTTGATCAACGCAAGAATGGCATCAATCACTTTACGGCGAATACCTGAGAAACCACGTGCCAAGCTGTTTGCTTTGAGCAACATGATTAAACGAACCATCGCATCATCTAATGGTTCACCAACACCTGCTGCATGAGAAAGTACTAGTGAACGTTGTAATTTTTCTAAATCTTCAGGCGCAATTTTAGTTGAAGCGAGCAAGCCAAAACCAGTATTGATCCCGTAAGCGGTACGGCCTTCATTCACTATTTTTTCGACACATGCAACACTGGCATTAATGCCTGCGGATGCACTGTCATCAAGTTTGACTTTAATTGGATTTAGGTAGGCATGACGAAGATCTGCTAAGGTAAGTTTGCCGGGTTGAATTAAAAGTTCCATCGTTGGCGTCCTGTTTTGCATTCTATTGTTCGCTTACGATGCTGCTTACACAATTGCAAAAAGCATCGTAATGTTGTTGTCTGTTTACTGTGTAATCATAGGCAAGTTCAAACCTTGCTCTTTAGCGCACTCGATCGCAATGTCATAGCCTGCGTCAGCGTGACGCATCACTCCTGTTGCAGGATCATTGGTTAATACACGAGCAATACGTGCTGCCGCTTCATCTGTACCATCACATACAATCACAACACCTGAATGTTGAGAGAAGCCCATACCAACACCACCACCATGATGTAAAGAAACCCAAGTTGCACCACCTGCTGTATTCAAGAGCGCATTTAATAATGGCCAATCAGATACTGCATCTGAACCATCTTGCATCGCTTCTGTTTCGCGATTCGGACTTGATACTGAACCTGAATCTAAATGGTCACGACCAATGACGATCGGAGCAGAAAGCTCACCACTGCGAACCATTTCATTAAAAGCTAAACCAAGTTTGGCACGTAGACCTAATCCCACCCAACAAATACGCGCTGGTAGACCCTGGAAGCTAATACGTTCACGTGCCATATCCAACCAACGATGCAAATGTTCATCATCAGGGATTAATTCTTTTACTTTTGCATCTGTTTTATAGATATCTTCTGGATCACCTGAAAGTGCAACCCAACGGAATGGACCAACACCACGACAGAACAATGGACGAATATAAGCAGGTACGAAACCAGGGAAATCAAAAGCGTTCGCAACACCTTCTTCTTGTGCCATTTGACGAATGTTGTTGCCATAGTCAAATGTTGGCACACCCATTTTTTGGAAATCAAGCATCGCTTGAACATGCTTTGCCATAGATTGTTTAGCGGCTTTCACCACAACTTCTGGTTCAGTTTTAGCACGCTCACGGTATTCTTCCCATGTCCAACCCACTGGCAAATAACCATTAAGTGGATCATGTGCACTAGTCTGATCACTAACCATATCAGGACGTACACCACGACGAACTAATTCAGGTAAAATTTCTGCTGCATTACCATGCAATGCAATCGAAACAGCTTTACCTTCTTTAGTGTATTTTTCAATACGCGCTAATGCATCATCCAAATCAGTCGCTTGTTCATCAACATAACGTGTGCGCAAACGGAAATCGATGCTGATTTGTTGGCATTCGATATTTAAGGAACATGCACCAGCCAATGTTGCTGCCAATGGTTGAGCTCCGCCCATACCACCTAAACCAGCTGTCAGTACCCAACGACCTGTTAAATCACCGTTATAATGTTGACGACCCGCTTCGACAAAAGTTTCATATGTACCTTGTACGATGCCTTGGCTACCAATGTAGATCCATGAACCTGCTGTCATTTGACCGTACATTGCCAAACCTTTTGCATCTAGCTCATTGAAGTGTTCCCAATTCGCCCAATGTGGAACTAAATTCGAGTTTGCAATCAAAACACGTGGCGCATCTTTATGGGTTTTGAATACACCAACAGGTTTACCTGATTGAACCAACAAGGTTTCATCCGCTTCTAAGTTTTTTTAAAGTTTCAACAATTTTATCAAAGCATTCCCAGTTACGTGCAGCACGACCGATCCCACCATATACAACGAGTTCTTTTGGATTTTCTGCCACATCAGGGTCAAGATTATTCATTAGCATGCGTAACGGCGCTTCAGTTAACCAACTTTTTGCATTCAGTTGTGTACCACGTGGTGCGCGAATTTCTACGTCACGAAATTTTGTTGTCATTGTAGTCACAATCGGACTCCTTCCTTTGAGATTTGAACCGCAAATTAAACTGCTTTTAACGTATAGCAATGTATTAACTTGTATATACATCTATATACTACACAAATCTTTTATCTTGAAAAGATGCATTTCATTCCATTTATGAAAATAAATTTTAAACACATGAAATAAATTGATTTATTTTTATTAAGACCATAAAAAACCCATACAACTAAAAATTGTATGGGTTTCAAAAAAGTGTTAATTATTTAAATTTTTGTGAGTCGAATCGCACAAACTTGTTTTTTATCCTGCTTACCAAAAGAAATACTTTTCAAGTAATTCCGATCTTTTATGATTAAACTTTCTTGATGCTCCAGATAGAAAATAGATTCATTTATTTTAATTTCTAAAGGTTCTAAACTTTGATTAAAAACAAAAAATAAATCAGCAGAACTCTTTATTTCAGAAGCAGCAGACTCGAACATCCATTCATAATCTGCATGAAATTTTTTAGCATCATATATCAGATTAAAGTCTCGAATCTTTCCATTGGGCAATTCATAACTAACCTGACTGTCTCCACTGAACTTTATCGATTCCAGATATTGTAAATGCTTCACTTGATGATCAATATTCAGCAAAATATCTTGACCTTCCAAAACCGTCAAATAGCGTTGCATACCATCAAATTTGGAAAACGAACCAGACGTTTTGACGTCCGCCATGGAAATACGCCAATCAAATAACTCAAGGCTACTCCCTTCACTCCGAGCAAGTTCAATTGTATAGCCTGCACCATTTTTCCACAACATGCGTTTATAATCTGCTGAGCTTAGATGCTGAATCATTGCGTAAATTTACCTTCTAAATAATAACGACTGCCTGGATAAATCAAACGTGCACTAGAAATCAGTTGTTTATTTGACCATGTACGACGGCGAATCAATAGGCAAGGTTCTGTCTTATTAATCTTCAACCATTTACATTCTTGAGCCGAAGCTAAAATCGCTGTAACCACATGCTCACCCTCAGTCACAGGTGCTTTTGACATCAAATATGCATTTGGTGTAATCGCTGTGAAATCTTGTGCTAAGTAGTCTGGTATCAGCACTGGATCAACTAAACGATCTTCTATTTGTACAGGCACGTCATTTTCATAATGCACAATAATCGAATGAAATAGCTTTTGCCCTTCACGCACCTGCATTAATAGGCTTTGTTCTGTGTTGGCTTGAATTTGTTCCAACACCAATACTTCTGCACGATGTTTATGATTTCGAGCGATAATCTCTTCGGCAATATTATTCACATGAAATAAAGCTGTGCGTCCTTGTCCTTCTGCAACAAATGAACCTACACCTTGTATGCGTACTAGCAAGCCCTCACTGGTCAACTCACGCAACGCACGATTAACTGTCATACGACTACAACCAAGCAAGTTGACTAATTCACTCTCGGATGGAATCTTTTTATTGACTGTCCATGTGCCTTCGTAGATTTTCTGTGAAATCATTTGTTTCACACGCAAATACAAAGGTACAGGACTGTCTTCCCCGAGTGATAAATCCAAATCAGTTTGCTTGGATGTTCTTGACATTGACTAAAACTCATACACAATACTTAGAGCTATTGTATATAGTTTATCGCCAATTTGTATATACAAGCTTATACAATTAAACGTCTAAAATTAAATTAATGTTGAATTTCATTTGCTTGATTTTTCAAAATTCTAAACTTGTATAAGCCTAAACTGTATAGCGCTTACTCAAACCCCAATCTGCCAATATACGGCGATACATGGTCGAAGAACGATCCGCTTCAAAATGTGCTTCCATTGTAATATCTACAGGTAATTCTTCAGGTTTTTGAGACTCTACCATCTCTTGATCTTCTGCAAAAATTTGTGCATTAAAGTCATAAACAGCTTGCAAATCCCCAGTGGTATCAAAGTTACGTGTCAGTGGTACAAACAATCGAGTTTTGTTATGTGAGATTGGGCAACAAGCATTTAAAATCTTTAACACACCATCATTCGGAAAATGAATCGTCAATACAGCTGAGAATGGTGGATAAACATCAAAAATCCGCTCCCAAAGGAAATCATCAGACGCTAAATGTTGCATCCCATGCGGGTAATTACTGACGTTACTGACATATTCCGTATGTAACCCATAATCGGTGCGTTCAGTTAAATATTTCGGAACAACTGGATTTTCACGGTCAGCAAACGCTTCATGATGCACCCAAGCAAAATGTGCCACATCAATAAAGCCCTCTAATTGACGACCACTCGAACCTGCAATGTCCACATATGGAGGTAGAATTCCTTGGTGTTCTTCTGTATCCCATGTATCCAGTACTGGGAAATTTGCCAAGCTTTCATCTCTGCCTAAAATACTCGTCCATACCAAACCATATTTTATAACTACTGGAAATTTGGTTAAGGAAAAACGATCAGAAATTTTGGTTAAATCAGGCTGCGCAGGAATTTTTGTGCATTTACCTTGCTCATTGAAATGCAAACCATGATAAGGACAAATAATCGTTTCGCCTTCAACCCAACCCTTGCTTAACGGTACACCTCGATGTGGACAAATATCACGAACTAAATGAATGTTGCCTGACTCAGTTTTATAAATTGCCATATTCAGATCAAGCAACGTGACTTGCTGTGGCTTAGTCGTTACATCTTCAACTCGTGCTACGGGATACCAATGTTGAGCCAATATGTGCCAATCCTGATCGTCAAACTGACTGTGACAAGGTTTATTTGGAAGATTGATTGAAGGAATTGCATTCATGTTTTGTTCTCTTTCTACTAAAGATCACGGATCTATATGGCTTAAATGCAGTGTGGAACAGAACATTTTTTTCGTCTATTAGAATGAATTTGATCATTCATTCTAAAAATTAGAACAGAAACGGCACTAAAATTGCTTTTGTATAAATACTTATTTTATAAAACGTACAAGTAATGGCATTACCCTTTTCTCGCTTCGCTGAATATTTTATTGCAGTCGCCAAAACAGGTAGTTTAAGAAAAGCAGCAGATCAGCTTTTTATTTCAGTATCAGCGGTACATCGTCAGATCGTTTTGGCTGAAGAAGAGCTTGGTGTAGCTCTATTTGAACGTCTGCCGAATGGCTTAAAACCGACCTTGGCTGGTGAGTTGCTATATGCAGATTTACGAAGTTGGCAAAAAGACTTTCAAATGACATAAAAACGCTTGAATGAAATCCAAGGCTTACAGCGTGGTTCAATTGATTTTGGCGTAATTTCCGCGCTCAGTGAAAGTTTTGTTACAGATGTGATTCAATCCATTCATCAAGATTATCCTTGGATTAATTTCAATATTCGCGTGTTAGATAGCGACTATGTTGCTGATCTCGTAATTAATGCAGAACTCGATTTTGGTTTAATTCTCAATCCAAAACATCAGCATCAATTGCAAGTCAGCGCTTTTATTGAAATGCCACTCGGTTTTGTCATTCCCAAACAACATCCCTTAGCAAATAAAGAAAAAATCTATTTCTCGGATACACTGGAATTCAACCATATCATCGCTGCAGCACCGTTGATTATTCATGATCATGTCATGGCCTTATATAAGAAGCATGATTTTAATCCACCCCATCAAATTGAATGCAACGATATTCGTATGATGCTGTCATTTCTTAGAAATAATCTAGGCATTGGTATCATGGGTTATCTAGATGCCTATGCTTTTATTGAAAATGGTGAATTTGAGTTCAGAACGATTCACGAAAATGGACTACATCCGATTACCCTTGCCTTGTGTGTTGCACCAAAACGGCAACTCTCACGAATATCACAAATTATGATGAATCAAATCATTGAACACATGGAAGCACTAAAATTGCGCATGATTGAGATTATCCAGTAAATAAATTCGATTAACGCACCAAAATAAAAAAACACAAACATTTGATTTATATTGCTTTATAATTTTAAACCCAAGCAATTCATCAAGTAATTTAATGAGAAGTTTCACATTTCCATCTTCTTAGGCAAACCCATGACACCCATAGATCAAACTAGCCATGTCACCCATGATTATCCTCGAGATATGCTAGGTTATGCCAATCATCCTCCACATGCTCAGTGGCCAAATAAAGCCAAAATAGCCGTTCAGTTTGTCTTGAATTATGAAGAAGGTGGAGAAAGACACATTTTGCATGGTGATGATGGTTCAGAGCAGTTCCTCTCTGAAATCAGTGGGGCTGATAGTTATCCTGCTCGTCATCTTTCGATGGATTCCATCTACGAATATGGTTCACGCGTTGGTTTCTGGCGCATTCATCAAGAGTTTGCCAAACGTCATTTACCTATGACGATTTTTGCTGTTGCGATAGCATTACAAAGAAATCCTTTAGTGGTTGAAGCAATCAAACAAAATCACTATGACGTTGTTTCGCATGGTTTACGTTGGATACATTATCAAAATGTAGATATTGAAACTGAGAAAGCACATATGGCTGAAGCCATGCAAATTTTAAAAGATTTATTTGGGAAATATCCAACAGGTTGGTATACAGGGCGTGATAGCCCCAATACGCGTCAACTCTTGGCTGATTATGATCAGATTCAATATGACAGTGATTATTATGGAGATGATCTACCTTTTTGGACAACACTATCGAAAGAGAATGGTGAAACTCGTCCACATCTCATTATTCCATATACGCTTGATACGAATGATATGAAGTTCGCTTCACCAACAGGTTTTAATCGTAGTGAAGATTTTTTTGAGTATTTAAAAGATGCTTTTGATGTGTTGTATGCTGAAGGAACGACTTCACCGAAAATGCTATCAATCGGGATGCATTGTCGAATTCTAGGTCGCCCTGCCCGTTTCAAAGCATTACAGCGCTTTTTGGATTATGTGCAAAATCATGATCGGGTATGGATTTGTACTCGTCAACAGATTACGGAACATTGGTATAAATATCATCCTCTGGAGAGGTTATAGGCTTATACGCCAAAAGACTTTTCTCTAATTACATTAAGCCATCTAAAAAGATTTAACCGTTATTTATTGATAATTTGAGATATATACACTAAAAATTTAGTTACATGAATCATGTGAATTTTAAGCTTTCAGAATTAGTCTAATTTTTTCTTTTACCTCTTCTCTTTAGCTTTGCTTCTGTCTTCTGAGTAAGAATAATTTTTCCTGAGCCTAACCCTCTAACAAAGTAATTAATTAGATAAATAATCAAAAATAAAAAATAAAATATTGGAAAAATCAAAAGTAGATTAAGACAAGACTCCCAAATTAACACTCCAATTCTAAAATTATAACTCAATTGAATTAAAGCACCTCGATGACTACCATCATGTAATGTAATATTTTCAAAAGCAACAAAATGATAAAGTGCAAGAAAGAAACAACCTACAAAGATTAATGAAACAATAATTTCTTTTATTATAGGTTTTTCAAGAAATGGATACTTTTTGGAAGACTCAAATTCAATCTGAAAAAACTTACTAAAGAAGAACACTTGAAATTCATCGTTTATTCCAATTTTTTTATAAAATACAAAACAAAAGTAACAGCTAAAAACAAGCAAAATAAAAGTAGTATAAACACTTGAAAGAATAGTAAAAAATGGCAATGGACCTTCTGTTCCGATGATAACAAGCATCTCATCAGTAATATAGCGATAAATATCGTATTGCCATTGGTTTTTAGGATATGCAGGAAATAAAACTAGTGGTGGGATAAATAAAATAAATAAAAGAATGAATAATATTTTATTCTGCTTTTTTTGTTTAGTTTGTTGCTCAAGTGCTTCAGGAGATACATAACGGTTTTTAGACATATAAAATTAATAGTTCTGTTGTTCTATACATATTTTCAATGCACTAAGAATAACAAAAAAGATGAATTAAAAAAATCAATAAAAAATTACGCTAGAAATACCCAGAATCCATTTCTCTTAATCATGATTCAACAACCCATCGTGATACAACCAAAGGATGAACATCACAATTTTGTCCACCTCCAATACGATCCACCACTACAAAATCACTTTTAGCTTCTAAGGTAATTAATGGATGATGCCAAGCCCCTTGATGATAGGTAACCCCCTGCTTACCATTACTTAAAAAAGCAAAGATTTGCTGTTCATCTGGTTGTAAGTGATTCAAAGGTAGCGCTACGATGATGATAAATTTTTGTTGTTGTAATGGAATGAAGGATTGTGAACCGTGAGGATGACGTTCAAGCATGTCTATTTTAAACGGAATCCCTGTTGCGCATAAATTATGAAAAATACTCATACCAACAGCGGTATTATCGCCACTAATTTGAGCAACTGATAATGCATGATAGCGCTGAGTTAAACCTTGGTTAATCGCAAAAAAATCATGATTTTCTTTTTCAATCACATCACCAAAAGCGGAGAAACTCTCTTGAGTTAAAGGCTGAATTTGGATGTTTTTTCTCATATATTGAACTTCACTTTATTTTAGCAGAACGAAACTTCGTAGATTATTCTTTTCTAATCCAATGCATAATGAACATTTGCTATCGAGCTAGGCGGCATGGATGCCGCCCGTTAGGCTGTCTTGCGCTGCAACCCAAGCAGTACTTTGGTTTTGCTCAGGATGTGCCATCAGCCTAACAAAAGATTTTTGTTACTTTTGATCTTTCAAAAGTAAGCAAATACGAATTCAAACATGATCTGTTTTATCAAAACTTATATGACCTTGCTCATTACTGAAGAAACAATTTCATTCTGTGATTTTCCCCCACAAACGAATGCGACTGATTCCACCATCAGGAATCATATTGACACGAATATAGTTCACTTTTTGATGCTGCAAGATTTCAGCTATATATGAGTGAATCGCGTCCATTGATAAAGGTTGCTGTTCTAATAAGTAAGACCAAAACATACTTTGAGGAATCAACTGTGCATCTGTTGCATCCTCAACATAAGCGGCTTGGATCGAACAAAATGCAGGAAAATTTCCTTTAAAATGTGCTGTATCAACTTCTATTTTTTCTACATGCCCAGTTTGTCCTAACGCAATAACACACCAATCAAAACCAGGCTCACGGCGGCGCTTGGTTTCCCAACCATCGCCCATATTAATGCCACGATCTGGGCTGAGTAAGTTATTCGGATGCCCGTAATGTGCATCACTAAATGCAACAATACGTCCACCATTTTTCAAACCAATCAGGTCAATTTGTTGGGTTGAATCTATATTTTCCAGTAGGACATTTCCGTAAAAACGTAAACGAGCAACACCACCATCAGGGAAAATGTTAAGTCTAATATGAGTGATTTTATGTGCTTCGCAGCTAAAAAAAATGATGATGATCAGGAGACAAAACCGAGTTTTCTAACAATGGGATCCAAGTAATATTTTCCAGTTGATCATCAAGTGCATAACACCCTCCTATTGAGGCAGAAGCAGGATAATTCCCTGTGAAAAAAGAAGTATCGAGATCAAAGCCTGAAATTTTTCCAGTTACACCTAAGCGAACAATACACCAATCATAACCAGCTTCGCGCTTACGGCGTGTTTCCCAGCCATCCATCCATTTGCCATGATTATCAAACTTACCTTCAATAAATTTTGCAGGTTCTGGTTGTAGCATTCGTTCCGCACTTGCAAAAAAACTCATCTGAACAAGATACAATGCTCGCGCCGATGTGCGCACCAGCTAAATTGGTTAAACCCTGTAAGTTATCTGGCAAAGTTACTACTTTGGCAATATGCACCGTCATTGATCAATCCTAAAAACATTTTCATATGGTTCATTCTATGCAAAATCCAGTCCAACTGGTCTGACCTGTTGCAAATAATTATCTAATTTTAGCTTTGAAGCAATTTAAATTTATGAATTTTGTGTAGAATCAAATTGTTCATTTTATTTTTAGGAAACGATGTATATGAGTCCACAAGCTATGCTCAACGGAAAATCATCTCAAGTGACTGAGCAAGCGGTGGAAGTCATTCATCAACGTATTCAAGAAGGTACTTATGCAATTGACTCTACATTACCTTCCCAACGTGATCTTGCTGCCCAGTTAGGAATAAGTCGCGCTTCTCTACGTGAAGCTTTAACTCGCCTTGCTGCTTTAGGCTTGTTAGAAATTAAGGCTGGTAAAGGTGTTTATGTCATTTCAAAGCATAGTAAAGCAGCCAAACAATGGGAAGGTGAACATCGCATTTCTCTAAAAGATTTCTATCAACTACGCTATGTGCTTGAAGGATTTTGCGCCTTGCTGGCATGTGAATATCTAACTGAACAAGATAAATCTACTTTAAAACAACACTATGAAGCGCTCTCAAATGCAATTTTGCAACAAAATTGGCAAGCTGCTTCTGAATTTGATTATGCATTTCATCAACATATCATTGATTTATGTCATAATCAGTCGATCATTCAAACACTTAAAATGCATAATGAATGGATTAAGAAAAGTCAGATTCTTCCTTTTGTTCAACCAAATTTAGCATTTAAAACCATTAAAGAACATGATGCGATTTTACAGGCACTCTTTAAACATGATGCTTTAGCGGCTGAAAAGGCAATGCAGGCACATATTATTGGCGCTGCTCAACGTGCTGGTGTTTATTTTTCTCGTCATGAGTCTTGATAAAATACCCATGCACCACTTTAACTCAAACTTTGAACCACATCAAAACACCCATCCTATTTCCGCTTCTTCATAGTGCATAATAACTGGTATGACCTGTTAAACCACTAAATAAAATTGGCACAATTCTCGCTTAAGACTCATTAGAAATTTTATCATTTTGAATACTAGGGTCTGAACAATGAATATTGCGATTGTAGGTGCAGGTATGGGCGGTTTAACTGCTGGTATCGCTTTAAAAAAATTTGGACATCAGGTCACGATTTATGAACAAGCAGCTGAAATATTACCTGTAGGAGCAGCGATATCACTCTGGTCGAACGGCGTAAAATGCCTAAATTATCTTGGTTTGACTGAGCAAATTCAAACTTTAGGCGGACAAATGGAATCATTAGCCTACATCGATGGCCTGAATAATCAAACCATGACTCAGTTTGATTTAACTCCTTTGTATAAAGAAGTTGGACAACGTGCCTACCCTGTTGCGCGTGCAGATTTACAACAACTTCTCATGGAAAAATTTGGCTTAGAAAATATTAAACTAGGCATGAGAATGACCGAGATTGAAGATCAGTCTGAATATGTCAATATTCATTTTTCCGATGGTTCCCAGATAAAAGCAGATCTACTGATTGGTGCAGATGGCACTCACTCTATCACGCGTAAGTTTGTACTCAGCAATCAAGTTGAACGACGTTATGCTGGTTATGTCAATTGGAATGGGCTGGTTCAAATCGATGAAAAAATTGCACCAGCGCAACAATGGACAACCTACGTCGGTGAAGGAAAACGTGTCTCCCTTATGCCTGTAGCACAAAATCGTTTCTATTTCTTTTTTGATGTTCCTATAGAAGCAGGTCTACCCAATCAACGTGATCAATATAAAACTGAGCTGAAAAAATATTTCAAAGATTGGTGTTCACCTGTGCATCAACTGATTGATTGTTTGGATGAACAAAAAACCAATCGCGTTGAAATCCATGATATTGAACCTTTTATGAATTTTTATAAAGGTCGTGTCGTTTTACTTGGTGATGCAGCCCACAGTACCACTCCAGAGATTGGGCAAGGCGGTTGCCAAGCAATGGAGGATGCTATTTACTTGGCACGTGCTTTGCAAATAAATACTTTTGGGCTAAGTGATGCACTAGAACGATACCAAAACAAACGTAATGACCGAACCAAACAAATGGTATTACGTGCTCGTAAGCGTTGTGATGTAACGCATATGAAAGATCAAAAAGTGACTGAAGAATGGTATCAATCACTCTATACAGAACAAGGTTCGCACATCATGCAAGGAATTATTAGCAATATTGTGGGAAATCCTTTAGATTAATAACATAAAGTTTTAACTCCCCCCTTCAATGGGGGTTTTTTTTATTCAAATAATTTAATCAGGTAATTTTTATAAAATAGCTTATGAGAATCTTTAGCTATTGATCATCACCAACTTAGTAACTGGCTTTTTTTCACGATATTCACTACAATAAAAATACGCCATTGACGTACTGACGCCATGCTATTTATTGAAACCAGTATTTTTACCAAACAAATCAAAGAGCTTGTCTCTGATGATGAATATAGAGAACTCCAACAAGAACTTTTAGTTCAGCCAGATAAGGGAGATCTCATTAAAAATGGTGGTGGAATTCGTAAAGTACGTTGTGCTCAAGGCAGTAAAGGAAAAAGTGGTGGCATTCGAGTAATTTATTACTGGATCACTAAAGATGATCAGATATTTATGCTATTGGCTTACCCTAAATCTGTTAAAGAAAACCTAACTGAGAAAGAGACCGCTATCCTATGTCAACTTGTGAAGGAGCAATTTCATGGATAATAACTTATTTGATGACCTCGTTGCTTCGATCAAAGAAGCAGGAGCTATTAAACGTAATGAAGTTAAAGCAAGTCGAGTGACTGAGCTGACCCTTCCTAATATTAAAGAAGTTCGTGAGAAAACAGGCTTGAGCCAAACAGAATTTGCTGCACGTTTGCATATTAGCCCTCGTACACTTCAAAACTGGGAACAAGGCCGACGCTATCCAACAGGGCCAGCAGCAACCCTGATCCGCATTCTAGATGCACATCCGAGCCTGATTTAAATTGTTACTAGCTCAAATCCGATCTGACAGTTATCCATTTTTTCGTATGCCTATCAGGTTAAATTTGAGGTACACCCTATACGAAGTTAAGCTATTTAAGACCAAAACTTTCTAATTCAGCAGGGTTAAAGGTTTCATCAAACATATAGTGATCCCGCTTGGCTGTTTTAAGTACGGTAAGCATATTAAAAAAAACAGGTTTCACATAGCTGAAATAGGCAATTGGGATAAGCAGACTTTAAAATTTATAGCTCAATGTAAATCGATTTTGTAAAAAGTCTTTTTCATAACGTGGTGAAGTTTGGATACCAAAGAAGTTACTCACACTAAATCCTTTTAAAGCGCCTGTGAAATTATAAATGCCAAAAACCATATACTCAGATTGATTGCGACTCGCAACATGATCGGCCTCTTTCAAATCCATAAAAGAATATCGAGCACCCGCAATCACTTGATCTGTGAGCTTTCCTTCCAAGGTCGTCATAAAAGCATTCCCTGCACCTAAATCTTGCGTACTGGTAAAAAATGGTTGTGCGAAAATTTCACCTGAAGAAGTTTTAGTAGCGTATGGAGTTAATAAAGCACCATTTAGATAACTTTCGCTATCTGGTTTGATATAGTTATAGGCCACTTTCACACTTGCTTTTGACAAAACTTTAAACGCCGCCTGAACCCCAAAAATTTGGCTATCTACCGCTCCAGCCAAAGCTTTGCATTGATCTTTACCCGAAATATATTGCATAGAAAACTCTGGCGAATAATTCAATTTTGGCAAAGACAAATCTGCTTGGGTATAAATCAAACGCGTGTAATCATCATAGTCTTGATACCAAAATTGAGCTTTAAGCTTTTTATCTTCGGCGATATCAAAACTCTTACCTGCACCAACTGACCACACACCATCTGATTGAATATTTGAATTTTGACGTGTGGTTTTGGTAAATTCATCATCAGCATAGCTTTTAAATTTATTGACTTTAGTTAAGCGTATAAAGTCAGTGTTATTTCCCACTTGGAAATCCGCAGCTTGATACAAAGCCATTAAAATACGCCGATCTGCATAATCCCCCCATAAATGGTAAATTAAGACGCTGATTACCGACTGTCACTCGTGCGAAATCATTTTTCCAAGTGACATAGGCTTCCGCCAAGCCATCGCTATCTTCTTATAACTCGGATACTTCATCATTTTTATTTTTCTCATCTAAACGACGTTGCAGATCATAAAGCCATAAAATGGCGCTGTTTCATATTTAATATAACCACCAATGGCAACAGTATCTTGATTAAGATTATTGACAAAATAACCATTATTCAAAGAATAATAAGCTGTTTTAACTGCACCATGTATCGCTCCACAAGTCAGCATTTCCTGTATGGATTTAACTGAATTATCTTGCACTTTGCAGTCTTGCGCTAAATTAAACAGACCATTCAAGCTCGTATCTGCAGCCCAAACTTGGCTCATGCTCCCCATTGTGATGAGCAGAGTCACCGATTTAAAAGTAAAATTTTTCATAATATTTCCCTAATGATTCATTTAAAAATCAACTCAATTCATTTTTTAAGTCGTCAAAGCCCCAACCTTTGATTTTTAAAATCAAAGCTCCCCTAGACCTATTCAAAAATGAATAAGAAATTTTTTAATGGTTGATGATTAAAACGTGTGATGGATTTAGAAAATCAAGCCACTTCAGTACCGTTATGAGTGGCCAGAATTAATAGGTAATGTTGTTGTTTCCACCGATTTTTTGGCGAAAGGTAAATGATTAAATAAAATATTGAGCAAAATAGCAGTAATACATGCTGAGCTAATTCCAGAATGTAATAGGGTACTAACCCATTTTGGAAACTGTGCATAGAACTCATGGTTTGCAATCGGAATCATTCCAATTGCCAATGAGGTTGCGACAATAATCAAATTTTTATAATCGTTATAATCTACTTTTGCCAATGTACGGATGCCACTTGCGGCCACTGTGCCAAACAACACAATACCTGCCCCACCTAATACTGGCATTGGAATAGCAGCCACTAAACGCCCAACGATAGGTAACAATCCTAGAACCACCAGAATTCCACCAGCGGTTGCCACCACAAAACGACTCTTAATCCCTGTAATTGCAACCAAGCCTACATTTTGTGCAAATGCGGTTTGCATAAACGAACCAAAAATTGGGGCAACTGCACTAGATAACATATCAGCGCGTAAACCGTCTCCAATCCGTTTAGAATCAACTTTGCTTCCAACAATTTCACCAATTGCGATAATGTCTGCCGTAGTCTCAGTCATAATAACTAAAGTTACGATCACCATAGAAAAATGGCAGTAAATTCAAACACTGGCATGCCAAAATGGAAGATATGAGGAAAAGCGAACACTGAACCATTAGCAACTTTGGAAAAATCTGCAAACCCAGCCAATGAAGCGATAATCGTTCCTAATACAATCGCCATTAAAATTGCCAGACGACGAATTAACTGACTTTTTAACATACTGAAAATAATGACTATCGCTAAAGTCATCGCAGCTAAACCAATATTTGCTGGATCTCCCCAATTTTCAGCTTTTGGATTCCCCCCCATCATCCAACGAATCGCAACGGGCAATAAAGAAATACCAATCATCGTAATCACACAGCCAGTCACCACAGGTGGGAAAAAACGAATAATTTTTGAAAAGAATGGTGCTAGTAATAAACCAATCAATGACGCAACGATGACTGCGCCAAATGCTGAAGCTAATCCTCCACCTGTGGTGACAATTGCCAAAATTGTTGCAACACCAGCAAAAGATACCCCCTTGAACAATCGGCAATTTTGCACCGAAATGCTTAAAGCCCAATGTTTGTAACATTGTTGCTATGCCTCCAACAAAAAGCGCAGCAGCAACCAACAAACCTATTTCCGAGGCTTCTAAACCTGCGACAGCGCCAATAATGATAGGTGGTGCAATAATTCCACCATACATCGTCAGCACATGTTGCAGTCCATAAATGATGTTTTTATTCATTCCTAAATATTGATGTTCTGCAGATACGCTTGCACGAGCTTCACTGTGCATTTTATCGTTGTGCATGTAATTTTCCTCTATAAAAATTCTTTGTTAATGCATGATGTACCTAACTACCGCGATAGGTTGAATAGGAAAATGGACTAATTAATAAAGGCACGTGATAGTGCTGATGAATATCCGATACTGTAAAATCGATACAAACTTTTGGATAAAAGCTTTCAATCTCTAGAGATTGAAAGTAATCGACAGTGTGGAAAATGAGCTGATAATTGCCTGTTGTGAATTAATCAAGATTAAAAGCTTTAATACGACCATCTACATCGGTTAATTGCGTACCCATCGAAATATAGCCTTGCGACGTTTCCTGTAATAATTCAACAGAAACCCCTACAGCAGGTTTACCCAATGCAGCATTTAGAATATGTGTACTTATACCTGCCATTATTGAATCTCCTGCTTTAAGCGAATTAATGCAATTTCACTGAGTTGTTGTTTAACTTCTTGCTGCTCTTGTTCAGATGAATTTTCTAAACGTCGATTGAGTTCTGTTAACATTTCTGTACCTGAACGCCCTGCCGCTCGAATCAAAAAAATATGACCAAATTTGTGCTCGTAAGCTAAATTGCCCTGAAAGAGTGCTTGTTGAATATCTTGATCTACACCAAGCTGAGCCTGTTCTTTTTGTGAAAACTGCTGCTCTCTTTCCGATAATGTCATGGCAGCTTTTTTTTCACCAATTCGTGGATGTTGTTTCAGTGCTTCTAATATTTCTGACCATTGCCATATTCGAGCTTGTAAAGCAGCCGCTTGATATAATTCTTCAGCTGAACCAAAAGGTCGTTGCAGAACAATACTTTCAATCCATGATGGAATATGAACGCATGGTTTTAATGCTTCAAATGCTTGCTCATCATTTAAAAGATTAAATCTTTCTAAATTCATTGTTGCTCCAAATTATTTAATTGTCAGACTGGTCTGACCAGATAATTTATATTTAATCAATGAACATGCCAAGACCGAATTTTGAGGACTAATTATTTTTTGAATTAAATAAAATTAACAGTTAGAAAAATCTTAAATCACTGTTCAATAATTAAAAAAATTTTTATGTTTCATCGCTATAAAAGCATGGTTTTTCAAGTTCACGTCATATTCACACCTTCACGTCTAACATCAAAATATGGATGTAATTGGATGATAAATATGACACTCTTAAAAACTCTAGCAATATCAACACTTACCTTGATTTCTCTCGTCGGATGTAAAAGCGTGCCAAGTTATACATCTGATTATCGTGAAGCAGATAAAAATATTACAGGTGTGACTCTTGATCAAGAAAAAGCACAAATGATTGGTAATCGTTTTGTGAATGCCTTTAATACTTTAGGTACACCAGATTTTGTTAAAAATGCCAGTGAATTATATGCAGATCGTCTATTTATCAATGACACACTTTCTCAATTTTCCAATAAACAAGACCTAATCAAACACTTTGAAGGCATGAATAAACGTGTGAGTAATGTCACGGTTAAACTTGTGAGCGCCACATATCAACGTGACTCTGCTTATATTCATTGGTATATGGCATATGACTTTAAAATGTTTGGTCGAACTAAATCTATGGCTTCATATGGTGTCACTCAGATGAAAATAAACGGTTCGAATCAAATCATTTTCCAACAAGACTATTGGGACCCAGCAAATGGTTTATATCGCTCATTACCATATGTCGGAAGTGGTTATTCTATGATCTTACCGTTCAAAAAATAGTTTAAAATTCAGCCCCCTTTAAGCAGAAAATAAATTATGGAAATCAATTTATTATCAAAACAATTAAAACGGATTAAGGGTTTAATTGTTCTAGCGCTGATCGATGCCTATGATGGTTCGATTCTCGAATACTTTGGTGATGAATTTTTCAATATTGATTTAGCTGCTGCTGAAGGGGCAAATTTACTCAGCTATCAACGACAACTGATGGCTGAGCTTGATTCAAATGATTACTTAGAAGGTGTCTTGGTCACGATCCGCGATCAACATCATATCGTGACGCCATTGGAAACCAATCATACGCTTTTCCTTTATGCTGTTTTAGATCGTACCGACACAAATCTTGCTTTCGCACGGTATGAGATACAGCAAGTTGAACGGAACCTTAATTTCTATACCTATTAAGCTCGGTCTATATAAGCCTAGATCTACATTTGAAAACTGAGGATTTGTTATGTTTTACCACAGAAAAATCATAGTGCTCTCAAGTGTACTATTTCTCTCTCTCGCAACAAATCTTAGTCATGCAAGCACTCAATTTTGTAAAAACGCGCCGATTATCGTGACTAAAAAGAATGTTGGTACAGTCAGTTATTATGCTAGTGACTGTGGTCAAAAATGGGATAGTCAAGATATACAGCTCGACTTCATGTACACTCGTGATATTCCAGAATGGGCTTTTAAAAGAGCAGCCACCCATTTTCTCAAGAAAAATGTCAGCAATTTTACGGATAATTCTGCGTTGAATAAAATTACATCTTTATATAAGCCTGTCCGTAAAGGCGATCTGTACTCGTTAAAATATAGTCATTCTAATCAAACACTTTCACTGTCTTTAAATCAAAAACCACTTGGAAAAATTACTGATACTGAAGCCAATCAGTATTTTAAAATTTGGTTTGGAAGCCAGCCATTTAATGCTAAATTAAAGCAACAATTACTAAATCAATAACTTGACTATTATTATGAGCAATCAATTTATTCTGATGGTTGAAGATCACTATGAACTTGCAGCAACAGTGTGTGAGTTCCTAGAAGAGCATGGCTTTGTGATCGATCATGCACGCAACCTCGATGCGGCACGAAATTTTCTAAAGAACCAACCCTACCATTTGCTACTTTTAGATATCAATCTTCCCGATGGTTCAGGCTACGACTTATGTGAATGGCTTAGAAATGATCAAGGTAAAGATATTCCTATCTTGATGTTAACCGCGAGAGATACCTTAGATGACAAATTAAAAGGTTTTACTGCTGGAACAGATGACTATTTAGTTAAACCTTTTGATTTTAATGAATTAGTGATGCGTATTCGTGCGTTGATTAAACGATCTCTTGGAGAGGTTTCTTCTAGTAAAATTCAAATCCATGATCTTATTTTAGATAGTTCTACCCAAACAGTTACCCGTGCGGGTCAACATATTGAGCTGCCAAGAATTCAGTTTAAATTACTCAAAATTTTGATGCGCAATTCACCTAAAGTAATCACTAAACAAGAAATTATCATCGAACTATGGGGAGATGAAGAACCTGAAAGCGATGCCTTACGCAGCCATATCTATAACTTACGCAAAATGGTCGACAAACCATTTGACCAAAAGTTAATTCATACCGTCTCAGGTGTTGGCTTAAAAGTCGCTTTTGAAGATTATTAAACTCAATTCATATACACCACAACGATTAAACCCGTTGTGTTTTCCAGTTTAAGATATTTGCGTGTGCTCAAATAATATTGTCGGTCAAATAGTTCAACACGCCAACCTAATTGATTACAGAGTTTTTGAACTAACTGTAACCCGATACCATGCCCTTTTGCCTTAAGTTGCAGTTGAGTCGTATTTAATTCTTGAACTTTGGAATCATTCGGCATCGTGATTCCAATCCCATTATCCGCAATCACAATACTATTTTTACGTTGAATAATATGAATGTTTGAGCCTTGGGAATAATTCAGAGCATTACGCAGGATATTGCTCAGAACCATTTTAGTCATAGATGGATAAATCATACGAGGAAATTCTTGAGAATCGTATTGAACTAGAATCTCCATGCCTTTGCTTTGACTCACTGGATCTAAGTCACTTACCAAATCACGAATGATCGTTGATAGAGTCATTTGTTCAGCGGTTAGCGTGTTCGTGGTGTTTCGAGCAATAGCCAATAGCGTATCAACCAACAATTGCATATCTTCGATGGTATTCGAAATTCGATTTAGTGATTTATCTTCACCATATTTCGCCTGACAAAGTTGCACATTGCCTTTCAAAATCGTTAGCGGAGTACGCAATTCATGGCTCACATCACCCGTAAACTCTCTTTCTCGATAAATAAATTCAGTTAAAACTTGATGATATTTTTCCAGCGCTTGTTTTAGATATTCCGCTTCTAAATTGCCATTGGTACTAATACCTTGAAACGGCGATGCTTCTTTATTTTGATGCGCCCAATCAATATGTTCTAAAGCATTGGCTAATCGAGTTATCGGTGAGAAATAACGTTTAGCACGACGATTAGACCACCATAAAATACTGTAAAGCACAATTAGGCTAAACATTAATGGTGCAAGTCCGAACATCCATACAATTTTATTAACGTTACTTTCGCCAAAAACCAATAAAACGTGCTGACCATTTCGCTCTCCGTAAACAGTCATACGTTCTTTTCCATCCACAAAAATGCGGTGTACACCTTGTTCTAAACGTTGTCCTTTAAAAGCAGCGGGCGGCATTGCTGTGTTCCAACGATAGCCGTACAAATTCTTTGTGTCTGGTAAATCTGCATTTGGGTTACGATCGACTCGAAGCCAATAATGTTCCATCTCTTGCTCGAGTGCAGTTTTAAGTAAAGAACCCTTAATTACCCATGCACTACACGCAATACCAATAATGATTGAAAGTGCGATCAGCCCTATTTGCAACCAATAATGACGATTAAACATCTTGCTCAATGGATGTGTATTCACGCCATGATTTTTCGGTTTTAACATAAACTGATCTGCAATAAACAATTGTTAATTATACGACTTTCTTATTGAACAGGAAGTGACCAATCACCCACTCTTGTCCTTGTTCAAATCCAAATAACTCTGCACAAGCCATAAAGAATATACGCCAACGTTGCCACCATGCATCTGCATCTTGTGCATAGACTTGCTCAAACAAAGGTCTTAACTCATCAGCATGGCGATCCATATTTTCTAGCCAAGCATTAGATGTTTTTTCATAATGTGTGCCTGACCACTGCCAATGCTGCGCAAGCTCTAAATGATCTTGGAAATGTAAGAATGTAGAAGTAGATGGCATGAGACCACCCGTAAAAAAGTAACGTGACATCCAGTCATATTCACTTTTGATTTCAAAAGGATAATGTAAGAAGCGATGACAGAAAATATGACACCACAACTTACCATCTTCTTTAAGCCAAGACTGAATTTTCTCAAAGAGTTTCTGATAGTTTCTAACGTGTTCAAACATTTCAACCGAAACTACACGATCGAACGTATTGGTCTTTAATTCGAGCACATTGACATCGCAAGTGATGATTTGAATATTATTCAAATTACGTTTTTCAGCTTCAGCTAAAATATGCTGACGTTGAGTTGCAGAATTTGAAACACCTGTGATCTTCGCATTTGGATAACGCTCAGCCATCCATAGGGTAAATGATCCCCAACCACAGCCCAATTCTAAAATCTCTTGACCATCCTGCAACTGTGCACGATCACTATATATTTGCAGTGCAAACTCTTCGGCTTCATCTAGTGTGGTGTGCTCATGTGGAAAGAAACAGGCACTATATTTCAAACGTTTACCTAAGACAGCCTGAAAGAAAGCAGTTGGCAACTCATAATGTTGCTCATTGGCTTTGTCTGTTTCAATCGCAATCTCACTGTGCTTCAACATATTGAGCACGTCCATATAACGCTGTGCACCTTGCTCAGGATCATAGCGCCCTTCTTGAATCAAACGCTTTTTACTCAATGCACGGATTGCTGCACGAATCGCCTGATCTGGAACTAAACCGCTTTCAACGAGTTTTAAAGATTTTTGAATAATAAAGTCCATGTGCAGTACCTACTGTTTGGGTTTCCACGGAATAAACATTGAAGTTCGTTTTTGATAATCGAGATAATTTTGACCTCGATTTTTTAATGCTTGTTGCTCACTGAATGGAATACCCGTGATGTAATAAAAGAATAACCACATCAAAATTGGATAGATCCACAAGCTTAATAATCCTGCCGCTAATCCTATGATTGGATAAGCAAACCAATGCAGCCATTCAAAGAAGTAGTTTGGATGCCTTGAATACTTCCATAGACCTTGATCCATTGTTTTGCCATGATTTTTAGGATTTTGCTTGAAACGATATAATTGTTGATCTGCAACCGTCTCACCGACGAATGCAACAAACATAATTAGACCTGCAATAATCAGATAATCATTGGTATTCATGCTCCACGACACGCTTGGCATATTGAGCAAGCTCCACATCGGAATGCTAAATAAAATGGCTAATCCAGCCTGAAACATGAAAAATAGAAAGAAACCAAAATGTTGATATTTGCCCATTGCTCTACGCATGTTGGCATATCGACGATCTTCTTCATGCTCAGCTAAATAACGACGGAATAGATGCAAAGTTAGACGCAAGAACCATATTGAACTGAATACGCCGAGAAACAATCTGACATTTAACGGAGCGATGTCAACAACCAATGCTGTAATGGCAATATTGAGAACAATACAGAAACTCCATGCGACATCTACGATACCAGCACGATGGTTAACTGTTGCCCACAACCAACAAAGCGTCATCAAAACGGCATCAAGTAAAAACAATTGCCATATCATAACTGCCTCCTTGATGCTTAAAAATAATGAGAAATTAATAAGGACTTGCTTCAAATAACAGGTGTACATCGCTGATCACCCCTTCTTTAAAGCCACCTTCGCAATAGCAAAGATAGAAATCCCACATCCGAATAAAGTTTTCATCAAATCCTAAAGCCAAAACTTGTTCTTTAGCATTTAAGAAACGCTCACGCCATTGATGAATCGTCTCAGCATAGCTCAAACCAATATCTTCAAGATGCTTTAAGCGTAACTGTTGTTCAGATGCCGCTTGAGTTAAAACGCTGATACAAGGGATAAAGCTCCCTGGGAAAATATAGCGTTTAATGTAATCCACGGTATTCAAGGCTTTTTTATAGCGCGCATCTTCAATCGTAATAGCTTGAATCAATCCCAACCCGTTCGGTTTTAATAAGGATCGGCATTTATTAAAGTAAGTCGATAAATATTGCTCACCCACCGCTTCAATCATTTCGATCGAAACTAACTTGTCGAATTTGCCTTCTAACAATCGGTAATCTTTGAGCTGAACATTGACACGATGACTGAGACCCGCATCGGCAATACGTTTGGTTGCTTCATCGTATTGTGCTTGAGAAATAGTGATCGTAGTCACTTTACAGCCATAATGCTGAGCAGCGTAGATCGCAAATCCGCCCCAACCACTACCGATCTCAACCAAGTGATCCATTGGTTTGAGTTGTAATTTCTGACAAATCAGCTCTTTCTTATAATCAGAAGCTTCTTCTAGAGTCATATCTTTGTGCTTATATACTGCACTGGAATACATCATTGAAGAATCAAGAAAGAGTTTGAAAAAGTCATTGCTCAGGTCGTAATGCTCTGCAATATTTTTTCGACTTCCTGACAATGAATTTTTACGTGTTTTGTACCAAGCTTTTAATACAAGTTGGCTGGCTTGAGAAATCACATTCTGATTAATCTTATCAAGCACATGACGATTTCTCGCCAAAATTTGAATGACTTCAACGAGGTGTTCACTGCTCCAATAGCCGCGAATATAACCTTCAGCCGCACCAAGTACACCGTTTTTAAAAATCAGATCGATCAATTCTTTATTATGAATATCTATCGTAGCTTCTAAATCTGAAGGCTCACCCACGGTACCATTCCATTCTCCACGAAAATGAATTTGACCATGACGAAGTTTGAGCAAGCTCCGAAGAACCAAAGGCAGTGAATCGTGTTCACCGAAAATAAGCGTTTTCATCATGTTGTTTTAAATCCTTATCTTTTTTAGGGTGCCGATAAAATGGAACTTTCTTTCGCCATAGATGAAAAGCTTGAAGGTAGATCGAAGCTAACATCTTGAAAGGTTCAAAGATATGATAAATAGCATAACGATTCAGTTGTGAAGGAACTGTGATGCTGGTTAAAGTGAAACGCATCGTTGCATCAAAGATAAATTTATCTGATTGATAAAGCTGCATATGAATCACATTTTGTTCATCTGAAAAGTTAAAGCACCATTTATAGTGAATATCCATCGGCATAAATGGAGACACATGAAAACTCTTTTCAAATTCGAACTCATAACTTTTGAAATGACTGTGCTCTTTTAATTTTTGACGGCAGTCATGCACATAAACTTTACGTTCATTCCAAGGGGTATTGGTGATTTCACTCAATATGAAAACAGGTTGTTTTTGAGGATTAAGTACAAAATAAAAGATGACTGAATTAAAACTAAATCCTAAAGTTCTTGGCAATGCGAGCACACGAATTTCTGATTGAGTCGATAAAATCGTGTCCACTTGCTGCAAAAGGATTTTCTTAATTCGCTCTCTGATCGAACCTGTATAGCCTTTTAGAAAATCATTTTCATAAAGATTTAAGATATTCCAACGCGAAGTTGAACAAAGCCATGAACGATCTAGGTTTTGATCGATACGATCTGGATCAAAGCATAAATAGCTCAAACTAGACTGAAAATCGTGTGCTTTGGGATGAAAGCGCCGATGTCTAATCTGAGCTTTGGCTATGGAAAGTGAATCTTCAAACATGTGATCACCTCCAAATTAGTCTTTAAGTTCTAATAGCTTATCTACTACACGCTGAGCACTTCTCGCCCCATCTTCATGAAAGCCCCACCCCCAATATGCTCCACAAAATGAACTGCGGTTTTGACCATTAATCAGTTCCCAACGCGCTTGTGACTCAATTGCTTTTTTATCAAAAACAGGATGTCGATAATGACGTTCGACATAAATCTTATTTTTCGCGATCGGCATATTCGGATTCAATGTAGAAAATACCTGCGTTTTACAAGGTAGATTCTGCAAGCTGTTCATCCAATAGGTAAATCCATAGTGTACTTGATGAACTTTACTATTTTTTTCAGGTTTTTCTTGAGCAGTGACATGCACATGCCAACTTGCCCATTGAGATTGACGCTTCGGCATAATCGAAGTATCACGATGTACCACCATAAAGTTATCTTGATAATCAAAACAACCTAATACATCTCGCTCATCTGCCGAAGGATTTTGAATAAGCTTTAACGTATCATCAGCATGACTCGCAAACACAACCCAATCAAAAGTTTCTTGTTCTTGATTCGTGACAATATGAACTAAATCATTTTCACGAATCACTTGTTGAACTTGCGCTTTCTTCCAAATAATCGATGGGCAAGCTTTTTGAATCGCTCGTATATAAGAAGCTGAACCACCTTTTACTGTCTGCCATTGTGGTCGATCAGCCAACTGCAACATACGATGATGTTGAAAGAAACTGACCACAAATTTGTAGGGTATCTTCCCAACTTGATCAACTGGACTTGACCATAGTGCGCCACACATTGGATAGAGATGTTCTTCTCTAAAGACCTGAGAGTAGTCATTTCGATTTAGATAATCTTCAATACTTAACTCAGCATCACATTGATCCACGACGACATCTTTATTCTCCTGATAAAACCTGATCAAATCAGACAGCATCAATCGAAAGTTCTTATTTAAAAAATTTTGCGGACGAGTCAATAATGACCATTTTTTAGATGGATTGTACTGTAGACCAGTGACCTGATTATTCACAGAAAAACTCATATCACTATTCTGTGCTTGGACACCAAGTTCAGCAATCATTGCACTGAATAAAGGATAGTTATAGTCATTAAATACAATAAACCCACTATCTACTGCAACATTCTGTTCATCAATCCAAAGATCGTGGGTGTCAGTGTGTCCTCCGAAATAATTTTCTTTTTCAAAGATCGTGACTTGATGCTGCTGTGATAATTTCCATGCGGCATACATGCCTGAAATACCTGAACCTACAATTGCAATCTTCATCAAGACTTCTCACTTTGAATTTTATTCGCGTTCATTTTTAAATTTTGTATTTGAGTTTTGTGCGCATCATAAACGCGCTCAGGTACTGGTTTGATCGCCCAAATGAGACCAAAAAAAGACATCATTTTTAAAATGTAATAAGTAATATCGATTTGCCACCAGAAAAAACCTTGTCGAGTGCTACCTGCATAATAGTGATGATTATTATGCCAACCCTCGCCCAATGTAATAATCGAAAGGAATAAGTTATTTCGACTATTGTCATTAGTCTCAAAATCTCGGCTTCCATACAAGTGAGCAAGCGAGTTAATACATAAAGTTGCGTGAATCAACAAAACTGTTGAAACCACAAAACCCCAAACCAGCAATTGCAAACCTGATGTACCTAAACTTGGATAAGCAACTGCTAACCACTCACCCAAACCATAGATTGATAAAGCAGTCAGTAACACAACGGGTAAACTAAATCGGTCTAACCAAACTAATTCTGGAAATTTGATCCAATCTTTGATGACCTCCTTTCGCGTTGTGAAATTCTGTTCATTTAGGAACCAGCCGATATGGCTATACCAAAAACCATGCTCTGATGAGTGTGGATCATGCTCTGTATCGGTAAAACGATGATGATAGCGATGATGAGCAGCCCACCATAAAGGACCACGTTGCGCACTCATCGTTCCAATCAAGACAAATATAAATTGCACAGGACGAGAAGTCTGAAATGTTTTATGTGACAAATAACGATGAAAGAATGCTGTGATCGCAAACATACGAATAAAATAAAAAAACAGCATAAACGCGACTGCAAACCAAGATACACCGACCCAGAAAACGGCTAAACATGCGATATGCAAAAAAATAAATGGAAGGATTCGCAACCATTGAATTTTAGTATCTTTATATGTTTTAAACGTATCAGACTCATTTGTCTCAGAAGTTTGTGTAGTTGACCAACTGTCTATCCATCGCAGAAAAAATTTAAACATTGATTCTTCCTGACCCATTTCTCTTGTAATTTTGATTTTATAAAATTTGGTATGAAATTTATGTGAAGATCAATTATATAAAAAAATATTAGCAAAATGATCTTGTAAAATCATTTAAAAACAAAAATTTATTTATACTCATCAGCCTATTCCTAAAAATAGGCTAATCATAGAATTTCATTTTTTAAATATGACACTTTCTATAAAAATAGTACAGAAAGACTTGTCCAAATTAGGTAAACAGCGACACCAATTACCACAGTTGCAAATATCTTTTGCACTGTTTTTAGATCAATCAAATTAATGAGTCGTCGTCCGACCAACATCCCTAAAATGCAAGCAACCACAAAACTGATCGTTACTGAAACTGGATATTGGAAGCCATCGAGTACGTGGATAGAAATGCTCACACCGCCAATCAGAAAAATGATCATTAACGACGTTGCAACTATACTACGCATATCGAGATCCGTTGCTTTACGCAGCGCTGGAACAATGACAAATCCACCACCAACACCAAGCAATCCAGTCAACAAACCCGCAACCACACCAATAAGACCCAATACACTGGCTGTTTTCACATTCCAAATAAGTTTTCCAGTAGACTGATTGACCTTACATGGTGGATCTTCAAAATCATGAACTTTATTGAAGAAAATTCGATAGGCAACAACCATCATCACTAAACTAAAAGCTAGGCTTAACCATGTAGGAGAGATGATGTTAGATAAATGCACGCCATATCGAGCCGATGGAATACTAATCAAAGCAATCCATATTGCAGCTTTATAGCGTACGATTTTTTTCAATAAGCCTTGTACACTCCCCACAAACGCAGAAAGTGTAATTGCAAGTAGTCCAACAGGTGCAGCTTGTGAGACAGTCCATCCTTGACTCGCCATCAGTGCGGGAACGGCTAAAATTCCTCCTCCCGCACCTGTTAATCCAAGCAAGCATCCGATTGCTAGACCTTCCAAGACTAATAACCAAATATCCATAAAGGACCTCATGAAAAATGAGATACACTTTTTCAAGTGTGAAAAAACCTAACCCAGCTCTAAATTTAGAGCTAAGCTAATGATTTATATGATCTAATAAATAAATTACAGTTTAGGTTTTACAAGCCACTCATGCCCTTTTAACATGCCATCCCAATACATCGGGGGTAGGATCTGTTCTTTTAACAGCCATGCCATACGTGAAGGTTTTTGACCATCCAAGAACCACTTTGGAAAACTCGGAAGCAGTTTCCCACCATAACCAAATTCTGCAAGAACGATCTTGCCTCGCTCAACAGTCAAAGGACATGAACCATAACCATCGTACTGAGCAAATTGATCACTACCTTTTAAGTACTGCAAAACATTCACTGCAACAATTGGCGCTTGTTTACGTGCTGCAGCAGCAGTTTTCGCATTCGGAGCATTCATGACATCTCCAAGTGCAAAAATGTAAGGATATTTACTGTGCTGCAAAGTATTTTGATCAACGCTCACCCAACCTGCTGCATCGACTAAATTACTTGCACGAATAAAATCAGGTGCTTGTTGCGGTGGAACGACATGAATCATGTCAAAATCAGTTTCTAACAGTGATGTACTTTCACCTCGATTGACCTTGAACCATGCACGTTTGTTTGCACCATCAACTTTTACCAGCTGATGGTTGAAGTGCAGATTGGCGTTATAGCGTTTCACATATTCCATCAATGCTGGCACATAAGCTTCAACACCAAATAACACCGCACCCGTATTGAAGAAATCAACTTGAATATCTTTCAATACGCCTTGTTTTTGCCAATAATCGGCAGATAGATACATCGCTTTTTGTGGCGCACCAGCACATTTGATCGGCATAGGTGGTTGAGTGAAAATCGCCTTACCACGTTTCATTTGACTGACTAACTGCCATGTATACGGCGCTAGATCATAACGATAATTCGAGGTCACACCATTTTTGCCCAATGTTTCAACTAAACCGTCAATACCGTGCCAGTTGAGCTTCAAACCTGGGCAAACCACCAATACTTCATAGTTGATCGGCTTACAGCCCTCTAACAACACCTGTTTATTGTCTGGATCAAAGGCCGCCACAGCAGCTTTTATCCACTGTACTTGCTTGGGTATCAAACTCGCCATGGTTCGAACTGTTTTTTCAGGTGCAAAAATTCCACCACCGACCATCGTCCAACCAGGTTGATAGTAATGAATTTCTGCTGGATCAATCACAGCAATATCTAGATTTGGTTCTCGTGAAAGTAAGCTTGAAGCAACTGAAATACCAGCAGCTCCACCACCTACGATCACCACCGAAAATTTAGGCACATTATTTAATTGTGTCGGATGTTGATTGAGGATTCTTGGAATTAAACCTTGTAAGTCATAACCCAGAGTTTTAGACACCAATAGCAATTGATCCAGACTTAATCCAGAAACCTGAGATAATCCCCAAAGCGTGATTGAGCGTGTACCTGTTCGGCAAAACGCCAAGATTGGCTTTTGAGCTGCTTGATAAACTGATTTAAACTCTTCAGCCTGCTCATCAGTTACACGGCCACTCACCACAGGTAAATACTCAACTTGAATCCCGTGAGTAGATGCTACTTCTTGTATTTCAATGATATTGGGTTGATCAGCACCCTCACCATCAGGACGATTACAAATAATTGTTTTGATACCTTTATTTGCAAGTTCAGCCACATCTCGTTGAGAAATTTGATCTGCAACATAAAATTCTTGATTCACTTGTTTTAATTGCATGCCACTCTCTCCTATTACTGACCGCAGGCTTTATTCGCAGGTAAAGCAATATCAATTTTCTTTGGATAAGGAAGATTGAGGTTTTCCATCAAAATAATGAAGTCTTGCTTACTTTTGCCTTCCCCCAATCGAGAGTTATATAGTCGCTCTTGTCCAACCGTAGATGACAAACGCCCCTTGTAGTCATGACCTGGATAAACAATAGTTTCATCAGCTAAAGTGAATATCTGTTGATGAATACTGTCATACAAAGTTGCCGCATCACCTTCTTGGAAATCAGTACGCCCGCACCCATCTATAAGCAATGCGTCACCCGTAAATACCATGCCGTCCACTACATAACTGGTACATGCGTTTGTATGTCCAGGCGTATAGCGAGCTTCAATTAAAATCTCCCCTACGCGAATTGCACTACGGTCAGATATAAAAATGTCACCACATGCAACTTCGGAGTTGCGATGTAACACTGTTTTACATCCAAAGCGTTCACGTAACAGATTTGCTGCCGTTACATGATCTGCATGCACATGCGTATCAAGGCTATAAACCAGCTTCAAATTATTTTGTTCAAGCATTTCCGCATAACGCTCAATTTCCGATGCGACAGGATCAATCAGTACCGCTTCACGTGTCTGTTCAGATGCGATGAGATAGGTATATGTTGAACTTTCATTTTCAAAAAACTGATGAAATATCATGTGGATCAATCTCGATGTACTTATTTATATATTCTTAAATTGCAAACAAGATGCCAACTCTATGCAAAAATTATTATATTCAAATAAAACAATATATTATTACATATTATTTAATAGTTTCTTAAATTTATGTTTCACCATCAGTTCATTTTATGTTTCAATGAAACATTCAAAGAAACAACACCTGAAACAATATGAATCAATCCATTGATTTTATAAAACAAGTAGATTTGGAAAACTTCTTAGGATATTTACAACAACTCATTACAGACTGCGCCCTGTTTATTGTTGATCAATCAAACTCAGCTATAATTTATGAGTTCAAATCAACACGTTTTAATCCCTCTATTGCTCAACTGACTAAACAAAAAATACTAAACAATCTATTAGAAACTGGGAAAATTCATCTGCAATCTGCCACAGCTTCAATTGAACTTTTAAGTTACCAACACAATATCCAAGTTTCAGATCAGGATTTCTCTGGAAAGTTGTACTTAGTTCAACCATTGCAACAGACTGAAACTTCAAAAAAGGAAAATAGTGGTCAGAGTTTGTCTGAAACATTTCATAGCCAATCTCCTGAAATGCAACGTATGTTTTCAATTATTGAACGTGTGGCGATTACAGAATTTCCAGTCTTAGTTCGTGGAGAGTCTGGAAGTGGCAAAGATCTGGTTGCACAAGCCATCCATGACCATAGTCAGCGAAAAAACAAAGTTTTTATCGCAATCAACTGCGCTGCTTTAAATGCAAACATCTTAGAAAGTGAATTGTTTGGGCATGTCAAAGGTGCTTTTACGGGTGCGATTCGTGAACATAAAGGAGTTTTCGAGCGAGCTGCTGGCGGAACGCTATTTTTAGATGAAATTGCTGAAATCCCACTGGAGTTACAAGCCAAACTTTTGCGTGTACTCGAGACAGGTGAATTTACGCCTTTGGGTGGTGAAAAATCAATTAAAGCCAATGTACGAATCATCACCGCGACTCACCGAGCTTTGCGCGAAGAAGCGAAACAAGGACGTTTCCGTCAGGATTTATTATATCGCCTAAGAGTTATCCCTATTTTTATTCCGCCTTTACGTGATCGTAAAGAGGATATTCCGTTGATCGCTGAATTTATTTTGAGTCAGCAGCAATCTGTATTTCACACACAACCGCATCTATCCGACGAAGCATTAAAAACCTTAATTGCTTATGATTGGCCAGGAAATGTCCGTGAGCTTAAAAACACCCTTTTATATGCATTGACTATGGCAAATGAAAAATCAGAAATTGAAGTTGCTGATCTACCAGATGAAATCATAGATACTCATTTGCATTCATCACAATTACATGATCAAGTGTCAGAGAAGCCTGTTTATCCAGAAAAAATCAATAAAAATAAAATTAGAGATGTTTTGATTAAGCATCAAAATGACCTGAATCTTGCTGCAAAAGAACTCAATATGAGTCGAACAACTTTATGGCGATATAGAAAAAAATTTAATCTCTAATAAAAAAGCGAGCTATTTAAAATAACTCGCTTTTACTTATGATGGATGACAAATTCTTAACTTGGCAGATGCGGATTTGCTAAAGGTCGCTCTTGTTTCAGTTCACGATCAAATACATCCGTTAACATACTGTCATAACGCTTAGCATTATATTTCAGTAGTTTATCTGCCTCTGCAGGAGTAATAAAATCAATCGCCACAGCATCATGGATTCTTTCCTCAAAGCTGAGTCCTTTGAACTTATCTTTTGATTCTGCCCGTTTGAACTTATCCCACAACGGTTGCATAGTGAGCAACATCTGGAATGTAGATTCCATACGCCCCATCACATCTGTTGCTTCAGTGGTGTAATACACATGCTCCTTCAATTCTTCACGGAAAGCATTTTCCTGTAAGAGCAATTGAGCCACTTCTTGTTTCAAATGATCTGTTGGTTTTGCGACTGGACGTCCAAATGGGAAACAGATCAATTTCACTAATTTAGCTGCAACTTTTACTGGGAAGTTTTCATAGAATCCAAAGAAAGCCTCTTGTGCATTAAATAAAGCTTTGTTTAATGCCAATTCAGCATGTTTTTGCTCAGCTTCCGTCCGTTTACCACTTTCATAATATTTAAGAATCGAAGTTGCGATAAATAAGTATGAATGGATATCAGCCAAGCGTCCTGAAAGCATTTCTTTACGTTTTAAATCTCCAGCTAAAAGACCTAAAGCCATATCAGCGGTTAGAGCAAAATCAGTGCTCATGCGATTGATAATCACATAATACGGTTTGGTGAAAGTATCAGACTGCTTGGATGCATGACTCGGTCCACCCGTAATACCATAAGCTAAAGCTCTCGCACCTCGGTTAAAGGTATAAGCCAAATGCTTAAACAACAACGTGTTAAATTGTTTCAAAGCAGCTGATTTATCTTCTGCTTGCAGAAGTTGTAATTCTTCAAACAAATACGGATGGCAACGCATAGAACCTTGACCAAAAATCATCAATGATCGAGTTAAAATGTTCGCACCTTCAACCGTAATCGCAACTGGGATTGATTGATAAGTCAATGCCAAGAAGTTACGAGGACCAAGCTGAATCGCACGTCCACCGACTACATCCATCCCGTGATTGATCACAGTTCTCATCGTTTCGGTTGCATAATACTTCGCCATAGCGGTCATAACTGATGGTGTACCACCTTGATTCAAACCACAAGTGACCATATATCTGAATGCTTCTAACATATAAGCATCACTGGCAATATCACTGGTCGCTTCTTGTACACCTTCAAAGTTACCGACAGAAACTTTGAACTGTTGTCGTACACTCGCAAATGCACCAACCAATAAGTAACTCATCTCACCTGCGGCTGTAGCTAATGCTGGTAATGAAATACCACGTCCGACGCCGAGACATTCCATCAACATACGCCAACCCTTACCAGCATTTTTTTGTCCGCCGATGATCCAGTCAATTGGAATAAATACATCTGTTCCTTCGACTGTACCATTCATAAACGGCGCACCTGGATTATGACGTGCACCAATTTTAATTCCTTCATGATTTGCAGGAATTAATGCACAGGTGATGCCATATTCGGTTTTGGATTTATCACCCAGTAAACCATCAGGATCATACAGTTTAAAAGCCAATCCAATCACAGTCGCAATTGGTGCTAGTGTGATCCAGCGCTTAGAAAAATTCATTTTTAATCCAAGCACATCCTGACCTTGATACTGGCCATAACAAACCACACCTGTATCTGGAATTGCACCAGCATCTGACCCTGCTTCAGGACTTGTTAAGCCAAAACATGGAATTTCTGTACCATCCGCAAGACCTGGTAAGTAACGTTGTTTCTGTTCAGTCGTTCCATAATGCAATAAAAGCTCTCCTGGTCCTAAAGAGTTAGGAACCATACAACTCACAGCTGCAGTTAAAGAGCGTGATGCAATCTTGCTCATAATACGACTTTGCGCAAATGGGCTAAATTCTTTGCCACCAAAAGATTTTGGAATAATAAGACCTAAGAAACCTTTATCCTTGATGAATTGCCATACTTCAGGAGGTAAATCTTTATCTTGATGATGAATTTTCCATTCATCGAGCATGGCGCATAGCTGCTGAACTTCGTTGTCTAAAAAGGACTGTTCTTCAGCTGACAATGTCGGATAAGGATAATCATCAAATTTATTCCAATTAGGAGAACCCATAAACAGTTCTTTTTCCCACCAACTGGTTCCTGCTTCTAGGGCTTCTCTTTCTGTCGTACTCATCGATGGCATTGCTTTTGACAGTGCTTTATATGCAGGACGACTGATGAATGCTTCACGTAATGGAGGGAGGAGAAGAATCACACTCGCGAGAATAATTGGTAAACCAATCAATAAACTCCAAGGTGTGATAAATACACTACATAAAATAGCGATAGTAATTGATAAAAAACTACCAATCGTGCGATTTAGTTCGAAATAAAATACAGCCCACAACAAAACAAACTGAATCAACAAGCTAAGCAATATCAATAATAGAGTCATGGTTACTCCTTTGCCTGCAACTTGAACTGAGAAAATTGATTTATTTGAATTACTTGATTTTTGAACTTAGATGGCGATAAGTGAAAAAAGAGTGAATTTTGATTGTACTGATTAAAGACTGATTTGCTTAAATAACTACCATTCATTACACAAGCACATCACAAAAAACTTTTTAAAATAAGAAAACAAAATAATTTACAGATACTTAAAATTACCAAAAGATAAATTAAAAGCCAAATAGCTATATGATGATTTATTCAAATGATTGCAATCGGTTTAAATTATATTGAACGCTACAGTCAACTTATAATATTTTGCTCTGTACACGACAAATTTCATAGGGCCCTTGTCCTATCAGGCTTTTTCTTTCTTAAAATTGCGAGCACTTTCTTAAATTCTTCTTTTTTTCCAAAACCAATCAAACGTAGAATAGCCATTTGAACATAGTCCAAACCGTAGCGAAATAAACTTACTGAAAGTCGTCCATGCTTCTTTATTTTTATCGCTTTTTTTCGATCATGTTGCCATTCACCTGTTAAATAGCACCAACAGAAACCGATAGCTAGCACTGCTATCAATTTCTTGACTCGTCTAGGGTCTGTTAAACGAGTATTTTCAAGAT
>NZ_JADKPY010000042.1:0-7675 GCF_015351505.1 Acinetobacter sp. SK-43 | reverse complement strand
ATACGTCGATAAAATGATTGTGGTAAGCACTTGATGGGTAAGGCTTTAGATGCAGAAGAAAGATAACATGTCTGTTTTACAATTAATGCAAGCATAATCAGTGTAAAACATTTTGCATGTGACTTGTTCCTCTTTAGATATTTGTTTAAGATGAGATGTAACTCATTGAAATGTTTCATCATATTCGTCGTCAGAAAACAAGTATTATGCCATTATTTCAATGAGTTATCTTTTTTTGTCGTGTACAAAGAAAAAAATTATATGCAATGTGGTTGGACTCCATTCCAAGATAAAACCTTTCGTTATGAAGTTGATACCACCATTGTTTCTGGGCAACTGGCGTGGCATCAAAATCAGTTATTTTTAAATTGTCGTGGACAAGCATTAGAAATTAATCGTTAAACAAGGGATGATTTTATATTTTTAGAGATCAATGAAACTAAAATTCACTGATCTCATTTCATAGATTCAATATTTTCCTGCCTGATTTGATCATCAACTTAGGCTATTAACGTATAAACTAAAAAACTATTTAAAATATAAAAATCAATCACATAAGAAAATATGTTAAGTGCATCACACAAAATTCACAAGCTGATCTGTAAAACTAAAATGTCTAATGCATATAACTACTTTTCAAATTAGGGAAAAGCATAAGACCCATAACAACTTATCAAAAATTAAAACCTAAGATCAAAAAAGTGATCAAGGAGATACTCTATGGACTCTCGCCTACTTATTGCAATCTTGCTAAGTAGCTTTAGTGCAACCACATTTGCTTCAAGTCACCGAGAAGCACCCTCAATCACTAAGCTGCCAAAAGTAGATGCTACAGATTTTTATATGTTTAAAAGCTATGAATCTGGGCGCAGTAACTACGTTACATTATTAGCCAATTATCAACCACTTCAAGATGCCTATGGCGGCCCGAACTACTTTTCTCTTGATCCAAAAGCATTATACGAAATCCATGTAGACAATAATGGCGATGCTCAAGAAGACATCACCTTTCAATTCAAATTCAACCAAGAATTAAAAGACCTTCAAGTTCCAGTGGGCGGCAAAAATATTTCTGTTCCATTATCTAATATCGGCAAGATTACCAATGACGGTAGTTCAGCCCAAAATACTGCTGAAACCTACACAGTGACGATGATTAAAGGAGATCGTCGTAAAGGTGATCGTAATGTACTCGGCACTTTCAAAAAACCATTTGATAATGTAGGAACAAAATCTATTCCTAACTATCAAGCTTATGCAGATACTTTTGTACAAAACGTGAATTTCGGAAGCTGTGGTTCAGGTAAAGTTTTCGTTGGTCAACGCCAAGAATCTTTTGCGGTGAACTTGGGAGAAGTATTTGACTTAGTCAATATCAAAATTCCAGCCACTCAACTTGCACCTTCTGGTGTCAATGCTGAAGATCAAGGCTTAAATACGATTGCTGATAAAAACGTCACGACGATTGCACTTGAAGTCCCACAATCTTGTTTAGTATCAACAAACGATACAGTGATTGGTGGTTGGACGACTGCGAGCTTACCTCAAGCAACCTTATTAAATCCAAATCCTGATAGCAACTTGAACAGCGCATCAAAAGTTGGTGGTGCATGGACTCAAGTTTCACGTTTGGGTATGCCGTTAGTCAATGAGGTTGTGATCGGCTTGAAAGACAAAGACAAATTCAATGCCAGCAAGCCAGCCAATGATGGTCAATTTGCTGATTATGTTACTAATCCAGCACTACCAACTTTAATTGAAGTTTTGTTTAAAGACGCCACAGGCGGCGCTGTTGTAGCACCAACCAACTTCCCACGTACAGACTTAGTGAATGCATTCTTATTGGGTATTCCTGGTCTCAATCAACCAAAAAATGTGAAAGCGTCTGAGATGCTACGTTTGAATACAGCAATCGCACCGACAACAAAAGACAAGCAAAGTCGTTTAGGCGTTATTGGTGGTGATACTGCTGGTTTCCCAAATGGTCGTCGCCCTGGTGATGATGTTGTAGATATTGAGCTTCGAGTTGCAATGGGCTTGTTGTGTACGATTGATGGCGTAAATACTGCCGTAGGTTGTAAAGCAACTGATGCCAAAGCTGGCGGAATTAGTTTTACTGATGGCGCGTTACAATCACCGCAACAGTTCGGTACAACATTCCCTTATTTAAATACTCCAGTATCGGGCTCACCGTTTAATACAGCTAGCAAATAATCAGGAGTAAACACCATGAAAAAATATATGCTGTTGTTCATGGTTGCAATTGGATTAAGCGGATGTGGTGGCGATGATAATAAATCTAAACCCAACAATAACAACCAATCTCAAGGTTATGCTGTACTGAAAGAAACGTTGATATTGACCAACCAATCGCAAAGCAACTTTGAACAAGCTGAACCAAAAACTCTGACTGCAATATCAGAAACAACCATAGATAACAAAGCTGAACCTGTAGCAGTTAAATTTTAAAACAAAAGCCCTTGGTTAGATTAGCTAACTAAGGGCTTTTTTAGGAGTTTTTCTAAATGTTAATCCGCCAACTTACCCTTGCTGTTTTAGTACTTAGTTACTTTGGTGCTGTGCATGCACATCCTAAACATCAACATAAAAATACAAGCTCAGAACTTACAAACAATCAAAGCAGTTTGAATAATCATTATAACGATACAGTTAGAAACCAAATTGTGACCGTATTACTCGAAAAAGCATATGCTCGTGGCGATGGTGATTTATTGGAACAAGCTGAAAACTTAATGAAAACCAGTAAAAATCCTTCCGATGTGGAAAATAAATTACTGTCAACTCGATTAGCGCAGGCTAACCATGATTTTAGTACAGCAGAAAAAACTCTAAAAGAAATACTGAAATCTCAGCCAAACCAATATGATGCTATTTTACAACTCGCAAATATTTATAGACTTCAAGGTCAATTCGATCAATCGCTTAGCTTATGCAATCAACTAAATGATTCCGAAGTCAAATGGTATCAAGCTGGCTGTATCCTCCAAGTTGAGGCAATGACCAAGAGTTATTCAGATTTAAAACCTAAAGCAGATGAGCTTTTAAAAGCGACTTCAAGACTTAGTAAAAATGATAAACAGTGGTTTGGAAATATTTTGCTTGAAGTTGCCACACGATATAATGATCAACAACTTGCGACGCAAGCTATTCCCTTACTTGTAACAGATAACCTACCTAATACTCTCGCCAAAGCAAATTGGTATATCGCTCAACAACAATATCAAACGGCATTAAAGATCTTAGAACCCTATCGTTATCATGATGGTGCTCTTTATCGAATTATTTTAGCGAAACAGAAACTAGGTGATCACTCAACAAATAAAGACCTGAGTGAGTTAAGCTTGCGTGTTCAAACCTTATTAAAAGAGCAAGATCACATCCATTTGAGAGAACAAGCACAATATCTTTGGGTATCAAAGCAATACCAAGAAGGTCTCAAGATCGCTGCGAAAAACTGGGATATGCAAAGAGAAAATGAAGATTTTGAGGTATATGCAGAACTGGCACTCGCAAGCCAAGACCGTATAAGTGCTGAAAAACTGTTGCGTTGGAGCACGATCACAGGTTATCAAAATCCAACTTATCTTCCACGTTTAAAACAAATGGTTGCTGTGCTTTGATTTTTTTTAATATAAATGATTTTAATCGTTACGATTCACAGTGATTTCACAGCATAAAAATTAAGCTAAACCATAAAATTATATAAGTGAAAAAAAATGAAAAAAAAGATCATTTCTTTACTTTTGATGAGTTGTAGCCACTTTTACTTGAGTCAAATGACTTATGCAGGTGGTGAACTTATCCTAGGTCTTCCGACGATTAAGCTCTCAGCTTCGTCTTCTACAGATGAGTCATTTGGTATCGCTACAACTGCTTCTCAAGGTACGATCTCTCAAGAACAAATTCAAACTCGCCCACTCTCTAGACCTGGTGAAGTACTAGAAACGATACCAGGAGTCATCGTAACGCAACACAGCGGTACAGGTAAGGCAAATCAGTTTTTCCTGCGTGGATTTAACCTAGATCATGGTACCGACTTTGCCACTTCATTTGATGAGATCCCTATCAATATGGTCAGTCATGCACATGGACAAGGCTATACCGATTTAAATTTTCTGATTCCAGAACTGATTGAAACGATCCAATATCATAAAGGTGCAACATCAATTGATGATGGTGATTTCGCTTCGGCTGGTACTGCGAAAATTTCAAGTATTCATTCATTAGATCGTCCATATCTACAAATGACGCTAGGAAAAAATGATTTACTTAGAGTTTTAGGTGTTGGCAATCTGCAACTGCAGAATGGTGAAATTATTGCTGCAATTGAAAATTTAAATAACGATGGACCATGGATAAATCCTGAGAATTTATCCAAACAGAATGTATTTCTAAAATACTTTAGCGGAGACCACAGTAAAAATAAGTCCATCGCTTTTCAACATTACCAGTCTAAATGGGATGCAACTGATCAAATCCCCGAGCGTTTAATTGACAATGGGGAGATTGATCGATTTGGTAGCCTGAATACCAGTGATGGTGGAGAGTCTTCACGTACTGCCCTTTGGTACAGTGCAAAAAATCATGATGAAAAACAATTTTCTGAGCTTTCATCCTATGCCGTCTATAACAAGCTGAACTTATTTTCTGATTTTAGTTATTTTCTTAATGATCCACTACGTGGGGATCAATTTGAACAAGCGGAGGAACGCACAACGCTCGGTGCAAAGTATCAAAAAGGTTGGGCTACGGTTTGGCAAGATAGAGACGTTTTAAATACATACGGAAGCTCTTTTAGATATGACTACATCGCGGATATCGGGCTTTATCAAACTGAAAACCGTCAACGCTCCCGCACAATTCGCCAAGATGATATTCAAGAGTTCTCTTTTGGCATTTGGGGGCAGAATCAAACCAGTTGGCAACCTTGGTTAAAGACTATTTTCGGTGTTCGAGGCGATTTTTATTCTTTTGATGTTAATTCAGATCGCAATGAAAATACGGGCAATGAAACTGACCACATTGTTAGCCCTAAACTGAGCATTGTTTTAGGTCCTTGGAAAAATGTTGAATATTATCTGAATTATGCTTATGGATTTCATAGCAATGATGCTAGAGGCACCACAACTCGCTTAAATATCGATCCAAGAGACAGTAACTATTTAAGTAAAATTGATTCTGTTTCACCATTAGTCAGAACCATCAATTCTGAAATTGGACTCAGAGCTAATTTTATTCCAGAACTGACGAGTACGATTGCTTTATGGCAACTTAATTCTGATTCAGAACTGGTATTTATTGGCGATGCTGGTACAACGGAGGCTAGTCGACCAAGTAAACGTCAAGGGATTGAAATTTCACAGTTCTATCAACCTACTGATGCGTGGATCATCGATTTAGATGCAGCATGGTCAAAAGCAAGATTTAAAAATCATAGTATTGAAGGAAACTACATACCAGGTGCGATCGAAAAGACTGTCGCTGCTGGTTTTACATACCATTTTAATGAGCAATTAAACTTTGGTGGTCGTTTACGTTATTTTGGTTCACGTCCACTGATTGAAGATAATTCAGTTCGTTCAGACTCTTCAACTTTGGTGAACTTGCAAGGCAGTTATCAATTTAATAAGAACTTCCAAGCACAACTTGAATTGTTCAACGTTTTTGATCAAAAAATTAATGATATTGAATACTACTATGCTTCATGCACTCGACAAGATTTAGGAGATTCGGCATGTTCTCCTAGCTCAACTGAACGTGAAGGTATTCTAGATAAGCATGTCCACCCAACTGAGGGAAGAAATCTCAGAATGACCTTACGTTATTTATTCTGATTTTCAACATGAATGCTCAGGAGAAAAGTTATGTCGTCTCAAAACAAACTAAATGTTTCACAGAGCGCATTTCTCTTTAGCATCATCGCGCATGTTGTGATCCTCATCGTGCTCTTAAAACCTGATGCTGAAAATAGCTCTGATAATAGATCGACTATGAAAGTAACTTTTGTTTCGGCATCAGTTAAAACAAATAATGATACAGTGCGAATATCTTCTGAGCCCTCCCCATCAACGGTCAATCAACTTCAGACTCAGAATTCAAAAAGATTGGATGCCTCCTCGACTGACAGCACCAATTTAGCAAATCAAGTCCCCGATTTTTTTGATCTCACTCAAGATACACAAATGATAGAGGCTAATAATTTATATGATCCATTATTAGATGCACAAAACAGAGCTAAAAAAGCCATCAAAGAGGCAAAGGATGTGTCTAATCTGTATCAAGCAAATATCAAACCGATGGATACAAATTTTTTGGAAGATAATCAATCACCCATCTCGAAGTCTGAAACCGAATCATTAGGTTTATACAAGGTCGATGTCATTGATGATCCCAAAGATTTAGAGCTTTACTCTACTTTGATTGAGCTTAGTATGACATCGCTTTCAAAAGATGATGAATTACAAATTAATCAACTCACTCAACAAATCACAAAACTCTTGCATGAAAATAATTTGAGTCTTATCAAAACAAAACCAACAACGATTGAATTTACGATAGATCCCATCAATCTGATTGTGCTTATTAAACTTTCTGCTGACTCAATCAAAACACATCACAACCTCAAAACATTATTAGAAAACATGTCATTTGACGCGATTTTTATAAATAGCAATCTGAATGAAAGACCTTATTCTTTTACGGTCGAAGTTTAAAAACTTAAATGCTCAACGATTTGAATCTGATTAAAAAATAATAACCATACGAAAATGGTGAAAGTATTAAGAAATTTTCAAAAAGCGCTTAACTAAAGTCGAAACCCATAGAAAGAACAAAGCGACTACTATTAAATTAGTAGCCGCTTTTCCACCAATATTATCTTGATGTGTGCTGATAAAAATGGATTAGATTTTAAAACACCGAATCAAATGGCAGAGAACTTTTACAAATTATTTGCATAGAAACTTCCAAGTGAAAGTTTCCTGTAGTTTCGATACACATCATCAAGTGCGAAGTACATTACAGATTCCTTGTACTGCAAGAAATCGTTAAATTCAACGAGTATCTGAACCTTTTTGAATTATTCTTATTTAGATTTTTACAATCCAAAATTTTATGTGGGGTAAGTTGAGGGGTAAAAGCATAGATAAAAAAAGCCCTTGTAAAAACAAGGGCTTTTAGATATTTGGCGGAAGCGGTGAGATTTGAACTCTACAAAAATAACATTAATAGATTCTATTAAATTCTAATTCATTATTTTTCAATAAATTATAATACGTTAGAATCTATTAGGCTTTAACGTTTGTGCCAAATTTTGTGTCAAAATCCTTAATAAAAAATCATCGTTCTGAACCTAGCCAAAATAATGGACAATGATTCCCCCTAAAGCTAACATAATGTTAACTTTGAAGATACAAGAAATGGCTAAACGCTTTAGTCCTGAATTTAAACAACAAGCGATAGAGTGTGTACTGGCGAACTCACATGAACCATTAGCGGCCATAGTCAGAAAATTAGGTGTTGGTTATTCAACGCTTGATAAATGGATAAGAGAAACGAATCTTGGTTGAACTGGCAAACAACAACTTGCACCAGAACAACAACGTATTATTGAACTTGAGAAGGAACACAGACAACTCAAGGAAGCCAATGTCAT
>NZ_JADKPY010000041.1:0-36576 GCF_015351505.1 Acinetobacter sp. SK-43 | reverse complement strand
CGATTAACTATAAGAAACTCAAACAATTCATCAAAGTCGACAGTCAAAAAGATCATCAGGCTAAAGTGAAATCACCCCTTTCTGCTCCAGTCGCTGCACCAAGATTACAAAAGTCAGCACCAGCACATACTGTTCAACCGAGCACACTAATTAATTCGATTCAACAGGCATTTCAAAATATCAAGGTTAGATCAAATAGATTTGAACCAACATTAAAAGTGGCAAAGGAATCCCTTATAAGCCCCGACTTTGTCACGCGTGAATCTTATTCAATAGTTGGATTAAGCCAACCACTCCACCCTGCGGCATCCAAGGAAATATTAAAAAATATGGATATGGACTACCGCTGCTTTTATCAAGCACTGCGGCAACAACGGGTAGATATTGATTATGATGATCAGCGTATTCAACAACTGTTAAAGTATCAGAAGCGAATTCTTCAACATATTGTATATATCAAACAAAATTTTGCAGGACATGAGCGTTATCAATGGCATACGCTTGAACAATTACAGATGGAAAACTATTTTAAGAAATAGGTCAAATTGCACTAAGACCAATTCAGTTGATCCGTCCATAGAAAGTATATAGACAGATCAACTGATTTAATTAAAGGCTGAACTAATACATATTAGAAGTCAAAATCAAATTTTTTAGATTGAACAAGTTGTGGTCTATTCTGGTTTTCCTGTTCACGTTTTCTAACTAAGGCTAATTCATACTCATTTTTATAGCGTTCGCATAAGTTGTTTTGACGTATTTGCCAAATGTTCTTTCTATATTCTGCTACCTTATCTTGATCTTCAGGATCAGTGCTATAGAGTAACGACCTCGGAATTTGTGGGACATCTTTTAAATTGGTTCCATGTTTTTTATTATAATCTTCATTAGATAAGCACGATACTGCACTGCTCACTTCGATTTCCATACCATGAATTTCTATAATTTTTGTGGGCGCATATTTTTCTAAAAATTCATTTATTATTTTTTCAGTTTGTGTTCGGTAATGAAATAATATATTACGACCGAATCCAAGCACATCAGCCGTGATTTTTAATGCACCTCCTTTTTCAGGATTTTTTTGACGATATTGCTTAAAGAACTGCTCGGGGGAACGTTGAATATTATCCAACATACTTTTTTCTGAAAATAATAAATGTAAATGTGGCTGTTCTGACTGCCCATCGAGCGCAGCCACATGATTATGAATTGCGATTGTTGATGGCATTTTATATTGACCACAAAATTCATACATTAATCTTTCAGACAACTCTATACGGCGATTTTTATCCAGTTCTTTTGGCAAAGCGATTGTAATATGTGATGAGGTTCGTCTAGTCTCACTTGTATATTGATCAGCTGCATACCAAAACTTTTCAGGATTATTTTCAGACCAAATCGGCATATTATAGGATGCACAATATTCAAGCTCTTCAATGTCACTTTTATGCTTTGAAAAATATAAAGTACGCGTAATATAGTGATATGCACTTTTTGAGAGTCGACACTTTGAATCACCATCACTCAATTTTATTTGACTATCACCTTTAACGTTGTGACTTAAATGAAAATAATACATTTTTACTTCCGATATTAATTTAACTGGGATATCGGATCCTACAAAATTTTAAAAATTCATGATTCGTTTCGTGAAGAAAAATGAAAAAAAATATTTTTCAATTAAAACGCATGAGCAATACCACTCCCATAATTTCAATTTGTATAATAAAAACAATAACTTAGTTGTGTGTTTTGTTTGTATGTAGAAACAGTAAATCTAAAACATGAGTAACGCATAAATTATATAATAATCAATTGCTTAAAACTAAAAGTGCTGCGCAGCACGAGGAGAAGTGTCTTTTAAAGCGAGCGAAGCGAAATTTAAAAGACACGGAAACGAGATATAAAAAATCTTTTTTGCATTCGCAAAAAAGATTTTTTATCTGCCCCACCATTAACAGCCATAAATTAACAGTTAAAACTAACAGAAGAGTAGTTTTTTTTGAAAACCTCAACTTATGACGATTTTTTTTTAGACTCTGTGATATACCAACATTTTCTTAAATGCAGATGGTTTAAAAATGGCTAGAACTAGATTAACAGTAGATGAAATGATTTTAAGTGTTGAAAAGCACTTAAAACAGATAGCAAGACGCACTCATTCAGATGAGTTAATACTACAATTGATTCGATCAAAAACTGCAAATCAATTTACAGAAGAAGACATTAAAAATTTGAGGAATAAATATCATAAAGTTTTAGAATTAAATAGATTAGAAGAAGTAATGGACACTATCTGCTCAATCAAAAAAAGTGATCGCTCTGATATTGAAAAAGACATTGTTGATTTTAGTGGATATGAAGACCCTTTCTCTCAGACTGATGAAAGATTAAAAATAGCCTTAAGGATGCTAAAAAACTACAATCGAAGAGTTCCTGATTTAATAAAACAAAAAGCACATGATGAAATCAAAAATTCATTTCATAGTTCTTATAGACAAGTAAAACAAAAGATAAAAGATCGAAAGCAAGAGAATCATGAGAAATTTTTTCTTGGAAGTGTGCTTATATCATTTTTTAAATCACAAAATATTGAAATGAATTATCTTGAGAATACACTTAAAATGATAGAGCTTTATCAAATAAAAAATTATTTTAGAAAAGAGCTGTTTTTAGAATCAGAAATCAAAGAATTTAAATTTTCAGAGCAAGGTAGAAGCTTTAACGACAAGAAAAACGCGATTTTATCTGATCCTAAAAATCCTTTTAAAAAATAAACAATAAAATTAAAAGATAAAGCAGTATACGTTAACTCATTTATTTTAGATGAGCTAAGCAGTCGACGTTGTTATTACCAACAACGAACAAAAGATTATTTACTGATATAATAAAAAAAATAAGTCTTTTTTTTGATTTTTTAAACATATCTCATCTTTTTTTTAATTAATTTGTTAAATTATATTTTATAAGTAATTGTATTGCTGACCCTCTGCAATTATTTTTAAATCTATTTTTTTAATTGGAAATAATATGGGAATTATAAACAAATATGTCATGGTGATTGAATCTGATGAACCTCCACAAGTTTTCCTAAATGATACTATTCCAAAAGTCGGGAAAGTCATTGAACTTAAAACAGAGCAACTACCCAACCGTGTAGATGCAGCGTGGTTACAAGAAAGATTTAGTATCTCGCGCAAAGCACTTATTGAAAAATTGAGAATTTTTAACAGAGGTACTGATACTAAACATCTTTACGATCCGAAAGAAGTCATACCAATTTTAGAGAATTTTAATGTCACCAGTAGACGTGGCGCACATCGAAAGAAATAAGGGAGCAATTGCTCCCTATTTTATTTAAGATGCGTTCATCATTTTAGCAATGTCTGAAGCGGTCGGATTATAATATGTATTAATCAGAGTTTTAATATCCCTATGTCCTGTAACTTTAGCCAAGATTTCCACAGGTAATTTGCGTTTATTCACAAATCGAGTAATAGCTTCATGCCGTGTATCATGAAAATGAACTACATTATGCAATTCTGTTTTCCCAATTGCTCTTTGCCAAATTAATCTAAATGAATTTGAATTATGTGGAATTAATTTTACTCTATCCATGTAAGGGATAAGGTTTAGAAGATCACGGGCTTCTTTAGATAAGGGAACATCACGAGCATCACCATTTTTTGTGATTGGCAAATGTATGTAGTCAGGATAGATATTGTTACACGTAATCCCTAGAATCTCCCCTTTTCTCATAGCAGTTTCAATCGCAAAAAGAAAAGTCCATGCAACATACTGTCTTGGTGTTTGTGGCCTTGTTCCAATTTTATAATTAAGCGCCTTAAGTATGATTTCAATTTCACTATGACTTATTAGTCGATTACGGGCGGGAGGCTTAGTTGGCTTAGTGACCTGTGCGAATGGATTGTCTTCAATCAAGAAAAGTTCATTTTTGGCGTAATTAAAAACTGATGTGTATAAACACATTTGTCGATGTACTGTCCCAGGTGCGACTTTCTCTAAACGTTTATCTCGCCATTTTTTTACGTCAATAGGTTTAATTTCATAAATTGACTTTTCAGCAAGTTCACCAAAATAATTTTTAAATGTTTCTCTTTTTATTTGTTGCTTTATAAAGGATTTACCTCTTTTCTTATATCCAACTTCATCATAATATTTCTGACAAAGGACAAAGAATGAAAAATATGGTTTTTGCATCTGAGTTTTTTTAGGATCATACTCAGCTTTCATTTCAAGTAAACGAATAGCAGCCCATTGTTCACACTCTCGTGCAGTATCACGTGTGACACTGTCTCTAAGATTTTTATAGCGTACTTGAATACGCCAAGCATTGCCGCGCTTCACTGGTTTTTGCATAAATCCACCTTGGTGTCGTAGCAGCACCAAACACAAAACCCAAGTGTAAACTTGGGGGCGTTTTGGTGCTAAAACGGAAATAATAAGGTGTTTTTGACGCAGATTTTGACGATTTTAAACCATCAAGCTGACCAATTTAGCATTAAAAACTCTTAAATTACCTTAATTTTAGCGACTTAACTACTTGATAATTAAGTATAAAATTTTGGTAGGTATAAGCAGACTCGAACTGCTGACCTCTACGATGTCAACGTAGCGCTCTAACCAACTGAGCTATACACCTAGAATGAAAAGCATGATATTCATTTTTTATAAGCTTCACAAGTTTTTTTGAACCTGTTTTAGTGTAATCGCACAGTCTTTAAGCAAATGCTTAAAGAGCATGAGATTATTTTCATCCTTTTGCTCCTTAAAAATAATTTTTTGATATAACACAATAAGTTGTTCAAATGATTGATGACCATTAGCCTGTTCAGATAAACGATGCATCCACATCTGAAATGTCTCAGAATGTCTTTTTCGCAAGTGAATGGGCAACTTTTTCTGAAACTTTTGTATTTCACGCTCGTAAGACGTTTGTTTGGATCTTTGCACCCACCAATAATAAGCCGCATACAAAATTAGAATTGATCCAAATCCTCCGATTAAAATAATCACATAGGCATAACTTGAATTTAATCCTAAACGTGATAACCAATTCTTTTGCTTTTCTACATCATATCCAACGACTTTACTCTGCCACTGATAACTTAAATAATCACTCCAAATTCGCATGTTTTTTAGCATTTTAAACTGCTGTAAACGCCAAGCTTCTGATTGCTGATCACCCCAGACTGTTTCATCTTGGGCTGAATAATTTTGCATACCTGTGTCAATTCTTTGCGGCACAATCATCGCTGTTGGATCAATTCTTTGCCATTTACCATTTAGATAAACTTCACTCCATGCATGTGCATCTAATTGTCTTACCTCCCAACTCTGATTATCAGGTGCTAGTTGCCCCCCTTGATAACCTGTTACCACACGGGCAGGAATACCTGCATAACGCATTAACATTACAAAACTAGATGCATAGTGCTCACAAAACCCTTTACGACTTGAAAATAAAAACTGGTCTATGCGGTTTCCACCCAAAGTTCCAGGAGTTAATGTGTATACAAAACCATTTTTGCGATACCAAGCTAAGACACTTCGGATATATTGGTTCGGTTGATGCTGGCTTTGATTCAATAATGTTTCTGCGAGTTTCTGTGCTTTTGGATCTAATCCTTCAATATACCGAGTGTTTATTTCTATTTGTATTGGATTCAAAACTTCTGATTGGGCAGATATTCTGCCTAACCACAACATTTGTATTGGTTGATTTCGCTTTATCAATTTTGATGGGCGAATACTATCATCCTGATAAACCTGTAAATATCGTTCTTGAGGAACTGAATATTCAAGTCCCATGATCCAATTGGATTGTTCATCAGCTGATAAATATTGGTATTTAACTTGTTTTTGAGTAGCGTAATCCTCTCGCTTCAAACTTTGATTTGAATAATGACTGGTCCAAGTTGAACCATCATACATATCCAATACCAATGCTCTCCAATATAAATCATTTCGACTCGGCAACTGATTCATATTTGCCACAATACGAAATGCTAGAGCTGATGATTGCGACAGCTCCGCAATATCACCAGGAGACATACGATCACTAATCCCCGTCGTCGCACGATCTTGTTGAATTGGAATCGCCCACAATGGGGGTAAACGCGGGAAGAAAATAAATAATAAAATAAAAAATGGGGCCGCTACTGCTACAAATTTAAATATCTGCTTTAAATCACGTCTGAACTGGTTTGATGCTGTTTTTTGCTGAAAAAGTGCCGTTTGAATGCGATATAACCCAACCATACACATGATAAATGCAGAAAATACAACTAGCGCCATCCAGAATGCTTGACTGTGCAATAATAGACTAGCACTGACAAATAATGCGAAGTTAAATACAACCAAGAGATCTCGAGTATTTTTAACTTCCATTGTCTTTGCAATTAAACAGGTACAAAGAAATGCAACTCCTGCTTCCACACCAAACAAGCTTCGGTATTGTAGAAAGATCAAGGCAATAGAAACTATCGTAAATGGAACAAGGATCCAATTCGAAAATGCTGTGATTTGATTCTTTAAATATCGCCAAACCAAAACCAACAACACGACAGCCCATAAACCACTTAAAGTAAATGGAATAAACGGGATTTGTCCAATTAGTATTAAGACTAGCGCAACTAAAATACAGAAATAAATTTGTTTATTCATCATCAAGCCTGCGCCAGCAAAAGTTTAGCCTTGATTAACTGTGATTGACCTTGTCCACTTTCTAATCGTGCATGAGGCAATATCACAGCATAGTCATCGCCCAATAGTTCGCATTGCTCAATTAAACCCATCATAAAACTCAGTTTTTGTTCATGCCCTTGTGCAGGTATTTGTTGATAATCTATTTCTAAATATTGATGATTGGCTTGAGTTTCGAACATTTTAATAAAAAATCCTTGTCCTCTTGCAACCTGTTTCCAAGCTACATTCTGATAGGAATCACCATATTGAAATGCTCTTAGCTCTTTAAACTCATCTAAGCTGTCTTGAGTATTGGTAGGTTGGCTTTTATGTTCTTTTTGCCAATCGTGAGCTTTGGGAGCAATCCACACCTTATGCTTAGGATATAAATAAGTCCATGCACGCACTAAACCGAATGGGTAAGTAGAATATATTTTTATGGGTGAAAAATCGTATTGTCCTCGAGTATTTGGATAAAATGGCAACTCAAAAATTTGTTGAGTATGCTCAAAGCAGAAAAAATGTTCTTTCTCTTCACTAATTATTCTCAAATATCGGGTGAAGATACTTTTTTGTTTAAACATTATTTTTAGTGTAAATGAGTTATCCACTTGCCCTATTTCAGGAAAGACAAGCTCTATATCCAGCCGATGTAACTGCTTAAAAGTAAGATAAAAACTAATCCATAAAATTGCACTAATTAAAAAACAAAAACCTAGAATTAAGTTATTTGCGTAGTTAATACCTGCAATAAACGTAATCAAAATTAGCACAAGATATAGAAAACCTTGCCTATATAAAAAGATCAAAATATCTTTTTGTGTAAGTCGCTTCTTTTCATCAATTTGGAATCGTTTTGCAATCCAGTTTTGTAGTGGATGCTTGAATAATTTTTGCATATCCCACTCTCAACTAGAATGCCTCTACCGATTCTAAAATTTTTCTTACTTCATTTTCACCTAAACTGAGACGATGTGAAACTACAGATATAAACACCATCTGCACGTCGTCTGTCGTTACAAAAGCTCGCCCTTCTACTAATGCATAAGCTTGGGATGCAGCTTTTAATGCCAATACTCCACGTGTTGATAAACCATGACGTTGCTTACGTGTTTCAGCGGCCAAATCTAAAATATAGTTAAGTACAGCATCACTTAAAAAAACTTGTTTAGCGAGTTCACGTAAATGCAAAATATCCGCTTGATTAAATACAGAATCCAATTGATGAATAAGAAGCTGACGTGAACTTTGTTGAAGTAAAAGTTTTTCAGCTTGGCGAGATGGATAGCCCAAAGACAAACGCATTAAAAAACGATCTAGTTGAGACTCAGGCAAAGCATAGGTTCCACTTTGAAAGAGTGGGTTTTGCGTAGCCAGTACCCAAAAAGGCTGAGGTAATTCATAGTGAATACCATCAACTGTGACAGCCCCTTCTTCCATTGCTTCGAGCAACGCGCTTTGCGTTTTAGGGCTACAACGATTAATTTCATCCGCAAGTAAAATTTGAGTAAAGACAGGGCCTTTTTTAAATTCAAAAATATGTTCTTTTTGATTAAAAATATTGATACCAATCACATCACTCGCCAGCATATCATTGGTAAATTGGATTCGTTGAAAATGCAGTCCCGCCAAACGAGCTAAAGCACTGGCTAATGTTGTTTTACCCAAGCCTGGTAAATCTTCAAATAGCACATGACCGCCAGCCAACAAACAAGTCAGCGCAAGTTTAGTTTGTTGCGGCTTATCTAAGATCAGCTCATTAACTTGGATAAGGAAACTTTCTATTTTATGGCTAAAGCTTTTAATATCTTGTTCTAGTTGCTGATTTTGTATTTTTTTTTCTTGAACAGAAGCTTTTTCCATGCCCCACATAATTCTATCCCCAAAATAAAACAGTGTATGCTTCAACATACACTGTTTTGATTTTTTTTCAAAGAAATCAAATAACTTCTAGCAAGGACATTTTTTCATATTCCCGCCTGACGATGGGTAACGCGCATCGACACAGTGACGATAAAAAGTCTTCGCATCCATCGGTGTCAAATCTGGATGATGCTGTTGCATATGTCTAAGATAGTTTTCGTAATCTGGTACTCCAACCATTAAACGGAAACTTTTTTGCAAGTTCTGCCATAGAAGTGCGATACGAGACCAATTTCTTGGTGAGAAAATCAGGTGTTTTTGCGACATAATCGTGAATTTAATAATCTTCACGATTACGGAACCACCTTCTTTCGCAATTTTGAAATCCATGCTTATTCTCCCTTCACGCTATTCGCAGTCATCGGTACTTCTGAATAAACAGCAGGTGCCTCATTCACAGTAGGCGTTGAACTTGCTAATGCTTTGCGAATTGCTCCGATAGATGCAATTACCATTACGATAGCAACAATCATAAAGAATCCACACAACACCGCGTTGATTTGATTGGACATCACAATTGTTTGCATCTCTGCTACTGTTTTCGCCGGAGCGAGTAGCTCCCCACGTGCAATTGCATCAGAAAAACGGTTCGCTTGAGCAAGAAAACCAATCTTTGGATTCTCATGGAAGATTTTTTGCCAACCTGCAGTCATAGAAGTGATAAATAAGAAAACTGTTGGGACGATTGTGACCCATACATATTTCTCTTTCTTCATCTTGAATAAAATCACCGTACCCAAGATTAATGCCATTGATGCAAGAATTTGGTTACCAATACCAAAGAGTGGCCATAACGAATTAATGCCACCTAGAGGATCAACGACACCTTGATAAACGAAGAAGCCCCAGCCAGCAACCGCAACAAAAGTTCCAACTAAGTTTCCAAAAAAAGAGCTAGATTGTTTAACCGCAGGTACAACTATCCCGACCGTATCTTGCACCATAAAACGACAAGCACGTGTTCCTGCATCCACCGCGGTTAAAATAAATAATGCTTCAAACAGGATCGCGAAGTGATACCAAAAAGCCATCATTGAACGACTATTGAAAATTTCAGAAATGATATGTGCCATACCAATCGCAAAAGTCGGTGCACCGCCTGTGCGAGATAAAATAGAGCTCTCACCCACTTCTTGTGCGAGTACAGTTAACATTTCTGGTGTAACGATGAAACCTAAATTACGAACAGCTTCAGCAGCCGTATCAACAGTTGTACCCAGCACTGCTGCAGGAGCATTGATCGCAAAATAGATTCCTGGATCAAGTACAGTCGCACAAATCATTGCCATAATGCCGACAAAAGATTCCATCAACATTCCACCGTAACCTATCATACGAATATTTACTTCGTTATCGACGAGCTTAGGTGTTGTACCAGAAGAAACTAGCGCATGGAAACCAGAAATGGCACCACAAGCAATCGTAATAAATAGAAATGGAAATAATGTCCCTGCGAAAACAGGTCCTGTACCATCCACAAAATGCGTAACCGCAGGCATTTTCAAATCAGGCATTGCAAAGACAATACCGATTGCTAAGCCAGCAATTACACCAATTTTAAGAAATGTTGATAAATAATCACGTGGTGCTAACAGTAACCAAACTGGTAAGACTGATGCAATAAATCCATAAATGATTAATGCCCATGTCAATTGCGTTCCACTTAAGGTAAATAACTGTCCCCAATACGGATCTTTTGCGACATCACCACCAAAAACAATCGCGGCCATCATTAAGACGAAACCAATGATAGAGACTTCTGCAATTTTACCTGGGCGAAGATAACGCATGTACACGCCCATAAATAATGCAATAGGAATCGTTGCAGCAATACTAAATACACCCCAAGGGCTATGAGCTAATGCTTTAACCACAACCAGTGCAAGTACTGCTAGAATAATCACCATCACACCCAATGTACCGAGCATGACGATAACACCAGCAAAAGTACCCAATTCCTGCTTTGCCATTTCACCTAATGAACGACCATCACGACGTGTGGAGATAAACAGCACAAGAAAATCTTGAACTGCACCTGCAATCACAACACCGACGAGCAACCAAATTGTTCCTGGTAAATAACCCATCTGAGCCGCTAGAATTGGTCCCACTAAAGGACCAGCACCAGCAATCGCCGCAAAATGATGCCCAAATAATACGTATTTATTGGTAGGAACATAATCCAAACCATCGTTTAAACGATGAGCTGGGGTTAATCGCCTTGGGTTTAATTCAAAAACCTTGTTTGCGATAAATAAACTGTAGAACCGATATGCAATGCTATATACACAGACAGCAGCGAGAACCAACCAAACTGCATTTACATGCTCACCACGACTCACCGCCAATATCCCAAAAGAAATTGCCCCGATAATGGCAACTAAACTCCATAGAATCTTAGAGGAAAGCGATGTTTTTGCTTGTGTTATCTCCATTCAAAACCTCTCAAATATTTCACTTTTGGTGATTTGGATTTCCATTCCTATATTTTCTTTAGAAAATATCTTCGTGAGTTTATCGTTTATTAAAATAGATTTATCTAATACTTTGGCATAAAAAAAGGGATGATTCTTTATCATCCCTTCGATAATCGTATACTTTATGTTTAACGATTACGCACGCTCTAGGTAGTCACCAGTACGAGTATCTACACGAACGCTTTCTTCTTGCTGAACGAATAATGGAACACGTACCACAGCACCTGTTTCAAGTTTCGCTGGCTTACCTCCGCCGCCAGAAGTGTCACCACGTACACCTGGATCAGTCTCAACGATTTTGAGCACAACAAAGTTTGGTGGGCTTACAGTTAAAGGTACACCATTAAATAACATGATTGTACATTTTTCATTTGAATCATCTTTTAACCATTTTGCAGCGTCGCCCATTGCTGTTTTATCAGCAGCGATTTGCTCAAAAGTTACTGGGTCCATAAAGTTCCACATTTCGCCATCGTTGTAGAGGTATTCCATTTCTACTTCTACAATATCAGCAGCTTCTAAAGAATCACCTGATTTGAATGTTTTTTCTAATACTTTACCAGAGCGAAGGTTACGTAATTTTACGCGGTTAAACGCCTGACCTTTACCTGGTTTTACATATTCATTTTCCATGATTGAACATGGGTTACCATCCAGCATGACCTTAAGGCCAGCTTTAAAATCATTTGTAGAATAATAGGCCATGAAAGGCGCACTCCAACTTAAAACTCAAATCTATTAATGCTAGACTAGGCCAATAGCCTTTAGGCTAACACTATTTTAACGTATGGCATGATAAACTATTTACATCAAGAGAAAAACTGGCAATCACAACTCAGTGATCTAATTACTGATCCTTTAGAGTTGTTAAATCTGCTTGAGTTATCCACTGAACAGTTATTATCAGGGGCAATCCTTGCCTCTGAACAGTTCAAATTACGTGTTCCACGCGCATTCGTCGGAAAAATGAGCATTGGAGATCCTTTTGATCCCTTATTGCTACAAGTTTTACCCCATCATTTAGAACTTGAAGACCATCCAGAATTTGTTACTGACCCACTTGGTGAAGAAGCAGCTAATCAAATGGCTGGAGTTCTACATAAATATCAATCACGTTTTTTACTAACTTTAACGGGTGCATGTGCGATTCATTGTCGTTATTGTTTCCGTCGCCATTTCCCCTATCAAGAAAACCTACCCAAAAATGATGATTGGATTAATATCAAACAGTATATTGAGCAAAATCCACAAATTAATGAAGTAATTTTGAGTGGCGGAGATCCTCTAACTTTATCAAATCGAAAATTAGCACTTTGGTTGGAACGTCTAGCATCTCTCCCTCAGATTAAGATTCTGAGAATTCATTCACGTGTTCCCGTCGTTATTCCAAATCGAATCGATGAAGAGCTGATTTCTATATTAAAAAACAGTAGGCTACGCATTGTAGTAGTGATACACTCAAATCACGTAGCTGAACTTGACGACTTTACTTGTTCAAAGTTATTACAGTTATCAGAACACCATATTACAGTGCTAAATCAAGCAGTTTTACTCAAAGGTGTGAATGATTCTGCAGAAATTTTGAATAATTTAAGTTTGCGTTTATTTGACGCGCGTGTAATGCCTTATTATCTTCATGTATTAGATAAAGTAAAAGGCGCTCAACATTTTGATTTAAGGTCTTCAGAGATAGATCATATATATACTGATGTTTTAGCGAGTTTACCTGGATATCTTGTCCCTAAACTCGTAAGGGAAATTGCGGGCGAAAAAAATAAAACACCGCTTTTTGGGGTTCAAACGTTCTGAGATTGATTACAATGATGGATAATGCATTTTCGGATATTTTTCAAATTCCCACTGTTTTAAGAAGGGATAAACTCAGTTTTTGTGATTCAAACACTAAAAGCTTGAACGAATGGATTTCAACACTTGCCATAATGCAATTGGGTGATACCTCTAAAGCATTATTCTCAGCTTTACTTGAGCTAAGTGAATTTGAATGCTCAGAAACTTTGCGTTTTGATTTAATACAGACACTACACCCCACCATCGAAAATGTTTTAGGTAGTCTAGAAAAGAATTTTTTTAATCAAGGTGTCATCACCTCTGATCGTAATGAACATATTATAGAACTAGCAATGCTTTTGCGTTGTTACTTCGCAGCGATTTATATCAACATTGTTCGCAGAAGTAGCGATCAACTTGAGCATCAAAAATTTTCATTTTTTGCATTAAATCAAAAGAAAAATCTCCAGACTGCAAGAACCTTAGCGACTTTCCAAGCATTGCAACAACTCACTCAACTCCTGTATCAGCAACATATGCTTTATAGTGAACCTGTTGCAGGACAATGGCTGATTGCTCACCAACTGTATGATGCAGCTGTAACTCATAAATATCATCACACCACTTTGGAACAACCAGCAGGCAAACCAAGTCTCAATAATGTTGCTCAAGCTTATGCGCAACTTATCCTAATGGATATTTTTAACACCAATCAAATTCGCCAATCTGAAATTCAAGCTTTATTCCAATGCAGCTTTGACTGGGCGAAAATGCTGCAACTATTACCAAAAGAAACTGAGTTAACCAAATATGTAGTTGATACCAGTAAAGATCACCCACCTATTTATAATAAGAAACAGAGTTCAGGATTTAATCCAAATATTTTCATCAGCACTAATAGTCTTTTAGATCATGTCACTGCAACACTTCACAAAAATGCAGAATATATTTCTAAAAATGAAAAAATCTATTTAACACCTGCGCTGAAGTTTCATGTTCAAACGATTCTTGGCACCACTGCAGAACGACGTCACGAGCGTTATGAGTACTCTGCGCAGTTGCATATTTGTTTTGGATTACTCACCGCTCACTTCTATCTATCTAAAGCAAAGAACTTCGCTGAAACTCTTCAACTTGAACATGGTTATGGATTACAAAGCGAATCTCGCTTTTTGTCATCGTGGGATAAAAAAGAATCTTCTGACAATCAAGAATCTTCCATCCAACGTTTAAGCCGTGAAAGTAAAGCAGTTTATCAAGCAGACATTCTTGATATTAGTGTAAATGGATATCGTATTAAATGGACGACTGAAGCACCTAAAAACCTTCGGACTGGTGAATATATCTTGGTGAAAGAAACCTCACATGGTCATTGGCGAGGTGGTGTTATTCGTTGGCTTAAACAATCCAGTGAAAAAAGCCTTGAACTCGGTTTAGAGGTTTTAGCACAGGATATTTTCCCATGCGCAGTACGTATTCAATCTGACCGCCATGTGAGTAATTACCACCCTGCACTTATTTTAAAAAATCAGAATCTGGATGAAACAAAAACAACAATCATATTGCCAGGTTCGCAAATTTTCAGAGAACAGCAAGCTATTCATTTACGATTGGGGAAAGAGGAAGTAAAAGTGTACTTATTAACAGCACAGTTAATTACTCAAAGTTTTGTCCAGTTTGATTTCGAATTGCTCAATGAAGAAGATGAACCTAATCTTCAAAAATTTATAGCACAAAAGAATATGGATACAAATGATCAAGATTTATGGGAAGCATTGAAGTGAGAAATTCTTTACTCTCTAAAAAGTTAAAACGTACTGAAACACGCTTATTAATTATTGATGATAACCAACTTCGTTATAATCAAATTTTGCAATTATTTTCTGCACAAGAACATCAAGTCCAAGCTTGTCTATTGGATGATTTTAAAACATTTGAAAAGCAACTGAATCTACCTTGGGATATGGTGATTTTCGGTCGGGCTTATGATTTAAAAATCGAACAAACTCTCTCTTTGATTCAAGCATCATCACAACCTAATTTGCCCGTTTTATTGCTTGAACCAGAAGACTTCGATGCGCAACAGTATCAAAACTATATTCATAAAGGCATCTATGATGTTCTTAGTTTAAAATCCCCTGATCATTTTTATATCAGCATCATTCGTGCATTATCATATAGCCGATTGGTACAAGCTGAACATCGTCTATTGAATGAATTAGAAGCCGCACAAACACAAGCACAATCTTTAGTTGCAGAAACTCATAAAGCGGTCGCAGTATTACAAGAAGGAATTCATTTCAGTGCCAACAAAGAGTATGCGACTCTTTTTGGTTTCGAGAATGAAGATGATTTGATTGGTTTACCATTACTAGATGTTTTACAACCTGAAGATTTAGCTCAATTTAAACTACGCTTTAAGAAGATTTCTCAAGGTCAATTTGAACATGCTCGCTTTGAGATCAAAACACTCAATTCCAATGTAAAAAACAATCCATTACATGTAGAGTTTTTACCATCTGGAAATGATGATGAAATTCAACTCAATATCGAATGTCCTTCTCAAACCACACAAAAATCTGAACCAACTACAGTCGCGCCTACTGTAACGATTGCTCCAGCAGAAAAACTTTCAAGTTTAAATTCATCTTTACAACAAATTAATCGCTATCTTAGCAATCATCCTGCAAATGTGAATGCCTTAGTTTTATTTGGCTTAAATCATTGTCCAAATGAAGTTTTTCAATCTGATTGGCGTGGAACAAAGTCTTATTTTTCAAATATTCAAAATTTCATTAAAGAACAAGTCAACGTCCCAATTCATAAAATTGAAACAGCACTGTATGCAGGCTTAATCCAAGCTGAATCCAAAGAAGTATTAAACTCATTACTCATTGGTTTGAATGGTCTACAAAAACCTCAACTTCTTGTGACAGATAATCACACCTTTCCACTCCAATTAAAATTAGGTTATTGTGAGTTAAATCAACCAATTTCAAATGAATCTGCTTTTGAACAATTACTCTCAAAAGCTTTTGCTACACCACTTCCTGTTTTCAATAGTCAAAAGATAGATGCCGATATCGGTCTTACAACCGAACATATTCAAACCTCTGTTAAATTAACCTTATTACAAGAGTTAAAACAAAAACTAGATGCAGGATCGATCCAATTAAAATATCAACAACTATATGATAAGCAGGATCAACATACTCATACCTATGAGGTTACAGCAGGATTTATTCATGATAATCAATGGATTGATTTAAGTGATCTAGCCGATTTAAAAGATGATCCTGAGTTATCTGTACAACTTGACCGCTGGATTCTTGTAGAAGCGTGTAAACAACTACACAACTTTATTACTCAATATCCCAAAGCTAAACTAATCGTTAATTTGAACCATCACATTCTAATTAATGATAAAAAATTACCTGAGTTGGTCGCAAAACTTCTTACAATTATTGGAAGTAAACAAGCTCATCCGCTTATTGTTCAGTTCTCAGAGCATAGTCTGCAACAAAATCTGTCCCAAGCTCAGCAGCAAGTCGCTCTACTCCGTCAATACGGCGCTGAAGTTTCAATACGCAATTTTGGTGATTCACTTTATAGCGAATCTATTCTTACGCAAATTGATACCCAATATTTATGCCTACATAGCAAACTTTCCAAGATGTTAGCTAGCGAGAAAGATATGGCAAAATTACAGGAAAAAATTCTGAATTTCATCGGTATGAAATCTGTAGAAATTTTACTGACTGATTTAAATGACATGAATTTATTCGCAAATGCTTGGAATGTTGAAGCGCGCTTCTTACAAGGCAACTACTTCCAAAAGAAACTTGATCGTTTAACTGACGTACAGGATCAATAGAAATCTACTAGCCTCTCCTTTTATAAAGGAGAGGCTTTAGAGACAACAAAAAACGGGCATATAGCCCGTTTTTCGTTTTTCTTGATATTAACGTTTGATAGAACGTGACATACCAGAGAAACGTTGTTTGAACTTGTCGATACGACCACCAGTATCTACATTCTTTTGTTTACCAGTATAGAATGGGTGGCAAGCTGAACATACGTCAAGATAAAGAGTTTCTTTACCAAGTGCAGAACGAGTTTCGATTACGTTACCGCATGAGCAAGTAGCAACTAATTTTTCGTATTTAGGGTGAATATCGGCGCGCATGGTCGATGCTCCTATTTAGTAAGAAAGGCTTAAGCTGTTATCGCAATTGATCACTCTCAAGATGAGGAAAGCAGAGTTTTAATACTCGCAGATCAATACCACAACAGACCATTTCTTTTGACTCACCGAGACATCTTAGGTCAGAGCAAAGCCAACAAGTGGCGCAGATTATACGCGAATAAATTATATTTTGCGAACTATTCCTGCATTGATTTTGACCAATGATTCGCAATTACCCCACAAACCATCAACTGAATTTGGTGGAAAATCATGATGGGTAATACAATCATCCCCAAAGGCTGCCCAATAAAAAGAATTTGAGCCATTGGAACACCACTCGCTAAAGTTTTTTTAGAACTACAAAAGAAAATCGTAATTTGATCCGCCTGATTGAATCCCAACCATTTAGGCAAATACAATGCAAGTAACATTACTACGGTAAGTAAAACTGAACATGCCAGTGTTAAATAAATCAATGTAATTCCGCTTACTTGTTGCCATAGACCAGCGACAACTGCGCTACTAAATGCGCCATAAACAACCATGAGGATTGAACCCTGATCAAAAACCTTTACAACGCTCGGAAATTTACGCATTTGTGGGAAAATAAATGGTCTTAATAATTGACCTAATATAAATGGCACAAGCAGCAATAATGTAATTTGTACAATTGATTTTGTCGGGTCAAAATCATGTTGACTTTGCCCTAAGATAAAATAGCTGACCAAAATCGGTGTGATAAACATGCCTATAATATTAGAAAAGGAAGCACTGCACACTGCACCCGCTACATTCCCTTTAGCCATAGACGTAAATGCAATCGAAGACTGAACCGTGGAAGGTAAGAAACACATAAACAAAAAGCCCCAATATAACTGTTGCCCCAATACTGGTTCTAAAACAGGTCTCGACAAAAGTCCAATCAATGGGAAAATCAAAAAAGTAAAAATAAAGACTAAGGCATGCATTCTCCAATGCAACATTCCCTCTATGACAGCTTCACGTGATAATTTTGCACCATGTAAAAAGAAAAGAACGGCTATTGCGACTGTCGTTAAAATATTAAAATAATAAGCAAGCTGACCTGATATGGGTAACAATGTGGCTAATAAGACCATGAGTACCAATAAAATCGTAAAGCGATCTAGTGCTAATAACTTCAACATAATTCTTTACCTGACCTACCCTCAAAATAATAAAAAAGCCCAATATGATATTGTTGACCATTTGATCAAACCATCATACTGAGCTCTATAAATAAAGCTAGTTTTTAAATAATTAGACCTCAGTCTAACGCATTAAAACTAATTATTTCTTGCATTCTGATCTTGTTGAATAAGTTCAACTTTGTAGCCATCGGGATCTTCAACAAAAGCAATGACCGTCACACCACCTTTCATTGGCCCAGCTTCACGGACGATCTTACCGCCACGAGCTTTAATCTCTTCACATGCTTTATAAGCATCATCAACACCAATTGCGATATGACCATAAGCATTGCCTAAATCATAACTAGATGTATCCCAATTATGAGTTAATTCAAGAACCGTATTGTTCTGCTCATCACCGTAACCCACAAATGCGAGTGTAAAACGTCCTTCTTCGTAATCACGTTTGCGAAGTAATTGCATACCAAGCACTTCAGTATAGAACTTGAGAGATTGTTCTAAATTACCGACTCGTAGCATTGTATGTAACATGCGCATAGTTATTCACCTGTCTGTTGTGTTGTTTGGTTTCGTTCATGATCACGTAATAATTTCGCAACCCAAACTACTAAAATTAGAATCGGAATACCGATTAAAGTCGTCATTAAAAAGAAATTTGGATAACCAATATTACTCACGATTGTTCCTGAATAACCACCCAATAGTTTTGGCGTTAATGTCATTAAAGAACTAAAAATTGCGTATTGAACCGCTGTAAATGAAACACTGGTTAAACTTGATAAAAAAGCAATGAATGCTGCACCAGCCAATCCAGATGCTAAATTATCCATAATAATCGCCAAATATAACCATAAGGTACTGTAGCTTTTAATGACTTTACCAGAAAGTTCAACTGAGCTTTTTTGATCTGGTTGGATTACTTGCACTGGCTGAACATCCATATCTAAAGCGGAATCTGGATGTGTTGCTGTATCAATAAAATAAGGTCTACTTGTAGCTAATTCAGTTTGGTTGTTGTTTTTAAAATTAACTGAAGCTTTAACTAACTTTGTTGGAGAGTTTAATAAAACCTTCCCATCAACTGCTCCAGTGAATATTCCATGAGGATCAACTTTAGCTACAATTTCTTTATCGTCAACCATAATGACAACTGGACGCTCTGTGTCTAATGTATCAACATTTACGCCAGCAAGCTGACCTTTAATAACTAAACTTTGCTTTAGATCATTTGAGCTAAGTTGATCATTACCACTCATTGGTAATAATTGAATCTGAGGCTTTTGTGATGCAATCAGATATGGAACTGTTAATTGAAACTTTGAGTTCGCTTCTTGCAAATATTGACTAGTGACTTGGATATCTTTTGATTTTAATAACTGTTCACTTGGTACAGATAATTTCCAATACCCCACCTCATCCGTATCTACTTGATAATGCTTATCTGCGATTTGTACCTCAACCTGAGCTAAAGGTTTGCCTGAGTTTACCAAGCCGATAAAAATCAAATTGGTAGAACTGGCTAAAACAGCACCAACAAACATTAACTTCATAATGTTCATTCGCTGTGCCAACAAGCCTCCAAGAAAGCCACCGACAAGGCTAAATAAAACACCATATATTTTTACTGCTTCAGCAATTTGCTCTTTAGTAAAATTCAAGTCCTGATAAAAAACATTTGAAATGACGCCAGCAATAATGTCTGAAATTCTAAAAAAACCAATAAGTAGTAATAATACTAAAGCGAGTTTCAGACCGTAGCGTTTGAAGAAATCAAGAATCGGCGCAACCCATGTTTCTTTCGCCATCTGCTGATTTACGACACCAACCTTTACTAACCCAGAGCCAACCAATAATGCGACTGCAGTTGCGGTCAAAAAGCGAAGCGCTTCTAAACCAAATAAAGCTGCGGTATCTTTAATCTCAGCCGAAGTGGTGATGTAATTTGTGAGATTACCTGAATAGATATAGCTCACGACAAAACTTGCAACAGCAACAAAAAATACCAATACCAAACGATAATAATCTGTCTTTTTATAGTCTTTATAAATTCGATTTACTTGTGGTTCACGAATACTTAGAGTAGTGATGATACCGACACTCATGACTGCTGCCATGGCTAAATAAGTATACTTCCAAGCTTCGTAGATATAATTTCCCTTGGCAGTTCCTAAGTAAGCCGCAAGAAATAATGCACCAGCACCAGCAACAATCATTCCGATGCGATAACCTGCATTGTATGTCGATGCTAAGACAGTTTGCATTTCTGTTTCAGCTAACTCGATACGATAGGCATCAATCACAATATCTTGCGTAGCTGCGGAAAAGCCAAGTAATACTGCCCCAACCGCCATTTGAATAATATAACTTTGACCAAGAGCTGGGTCTGAAAATGCCATGATACAAATCGCACATATAATTAAACACTGTGCAATTAACAGCCATGCTCGACGTCGCCCTAATGTGCGTGTTAGAAATGGGACAGGCAACTCATCAATTAATGGTGCCCAAACAAATTTAAAAGAATAGCCTAATGCAGCCCAACTAAAAAAAGTTACTGCACTTTTTTCAATTCCTGCCTCACCTAGCCATAAAGATAAGCTAGAAAAAATGAGTAAAATTGGTATCCCCGCTGAGAAACCTAAAAATAACATAATCAAAGCACGGCGATCTAAAAATGCTTTAAATGCAGATGCCCAACCTGTGGTTTGTGTTGTCATTGGTTATTATTTTCCATGAACATGCCTGAATGTGCCTATTCAATCGTTTCTTGTGTTCGCTTGCAAGTTGCTTTGTGCAACGATTGTTTTGTTTTGTCGATAAAAAACACAAGTTCGCTTGATCTTTAGACCTAAAACTGTATACCTTTAACAGAAGTTATAAATACTTCTAAACATCTGCGAAATCTAACCAAATTGACACCGAATGTTAAATGATGAATCACACCATTTATCTTTGTTCGCAAGTCATGAGATATGTTTAGATGCATCTATAGTTCTAATTTCAATTATCGTTTATTTGTTGGATATCAATAGTGACCCAAAAACTTGATCAAATGACTGCAACTGCACTTTCTTTAACACCAACAAACACAACTACAGCAAATTTAAATACCTTTCCAAGCGCTTTTGACCAGACGGATATACAAGAAACATTAAAAAGAACCTCGCTAGCTTCGGAACAACTCACTCATGTTCCAGACCTACTCAAAATTCCGAATTCGACGAAACGAATCAAACCGCTCAACAATTTTTTAGGGCAAGATCGAGCACGTGCCTCTGTTGAAGCTGGAATCTCTCTGCCTTATTCAGGTTACAATATTTTTGCTGTCGGAACTGCTGGACTTGGCAAACGAACGATGATCAAACGTTTACTGCAACAGCATGCCAAAACGATGCCAACACCTGATGACTGGGTGTATGTCAATAATTTTAAAAATCCTAGACAACCTATCGCACTACGCTTTCCTGCTGGACAAGGCGTAAAGTTTCAAGCAGCACTTCAACAAACTTGGCAAACCATTCTTAAACAATTAGAACGTCGCTTTAGTGCAGAGACCTATCACAATCGAATTGAACGTATTCGTCAAGACACGGGTGATGTACAACAACAAGCACTGTCCGAATTAACCAAAGAAGGCGCAGAACTCGACTTAAAACTCATTTCAAGAAATGACAAGCATGTTTTCGTGCCGATGCAATTGATCGACAATGAATATCAAGAATTAACACAGCATGATATTGATGCTTTAAGCCAAAAAGAACGTTCTGAACTAAGCTCTAATATCCGCTATATGGAGAAAAAATTAGAGCGTTTAGGCTTACATCTAGGCGATCTTGAAGATGATGCTCGAGATAAAGTTTCACTTTTAAATAGAGATATCGCAGCACAAGTTGTTCTACCTCGCATGGAACAAATTTTAAATAAAAATAAAGATGTTAAAGGTTTAGAAGAATATTTAAAGCATTACGCTGAAGATGTTATTGAAAACGTTGAACTGATCTTAGAACAAGAGGAAGATGATTTCACGCCTGCTTTGTTCAATCGCGTTCCTTCAAGATATCAAGCCAATGTCATTATTGCCAATAAACCGAATAGTGGTGCTCCTGTTATTTTTGAAGACTTCCCAACCCATTACAACTTACTTGGACATGTCGAGCAGCTCACTCACAACGGCACAATTACGACAGATTTTACATTAATTCGTCCAGGCTCATTACACCATGCAAATGGTGGTTTCCTTATGCTTGAAGCTGAGCAATTGCTGGAACAACCCTACGCTTGGCAAGGTTTAAAACGCGCATTAAAGTCAGGGCAACTCAAACTATCGTCTTTGGAACATATGCTGACATTGACAGGTAGTATTTCGATTGAACCTGCCGCTGTTCCACTAGATATTAAAGTCGTATTACTGGCTGAACCTGAAATTTATTATGAAATTTTAGAAGTAGAACCAGAACTTGGCAGTGTATTTAAAATTCGTGCTGATTTTACAGATACATTACAACGTAATGACAGCAACGAACAAGCATATATGCAGCTTATTGCTGATTATGTTCAAGCAGATAAACTTTTACCTTTTGATCGCTCTGCTCTCGCTGCACTGTTAACTGACTCTAGTCGTCAAGCTGAAGATCAAAGCTCCTTATCGCTTCATGCTTCGACACTGGGTGATTTGATTCGTGAAGCACATCATCACGCTTTTAAGAGTGGCGATAAAATCGTAACAGATCAACATGTCAATCAAGCATTACATCATCGCCAATACCGTTTGGGTTATTTACGAGAGCTTTATTGGCAAGACTTATCACGAGGTACTCAATTAATTGAGACTTCGGGGCATCGCTTAGGTCAAATTAATGCCCTATCTGTTATTCATTATGCTGATGTTGAGTTTGGTCTCCCATCACGTTTAACTGCTTCTGTCTATCAAGGTGGTGGAGATATTCTTGATATTGAGCGAAGTGTAGAACTTGGTGGTTCTCTACACGCAAAAGGCGTACTCCTCATGGCTAGTTTCCTTAAAGCTCATTTTGGTCGTGAACAGATCCTACACTTCTCTGCTGCTCTTGCATTCGAACAAAGTTATGGACAAGTTGATGGTGACAGCGCAACAGTTGCCGAACTTTCTGCTTTAATTTCGGCTATTTGTCAAATCCCAATTGATCAGTCTTGGGCTATCACAGGCTCTATGAACCAACTAGGACAAGTACAACCTATCGGCGGCGTAAATGCCAAAATTGAAGGTTTTTATGATGCTTGTAAATTGCAAGGACTAACAGGTAAGCAAGGGGTTATTATCCCTCGTCAAAACATGCAACATCTAATGCTACGCCAAGACGTTATTGATGCTGTTAATAGTGGTCAATTCCATGTTCATGCAATTGACACGATTGACCAAGCTTTAGAAATCCTGATGGCCCGTCCTGTTGGAACACTAGACAAAAAAGGTCGATATAGCAAAAACTCAATCTATGCTGCTGTGATGGAACAACTTGAGTATTGGCAAGCGATTGAAGATGGTGAAGCTGTAGAAGATGATGAACCAAAGAAAAAGAAAAAGCGTAAAAAAACCAAAAAAGATGAAGTAGATTCAAAAGCAGCTGAAGAGTCAACCGCACAAGCGAAAAACTTAAAATCGCTGCGTAAACACAAGAAAAAATAAGATGGAAAAAAGCCATGTTCTGATGAGAACATGGCTTTTTTATTTAGGCTACGCCCTGCAAGGAACGCCCACCAGGAAGCTGAGAAAAATATTGTTTTAAGGCGTCTATACAACGATGGACTTTCATTGGGTATTGTTCACGTTTCGAGGTCAATGCATGTAAGGTATATGCTGGCATATTCCAATCAGGTAATACCTCAACTAAAGACCCATTCACTAACTCTTTTTGGATATCCATATATAGAATACGCGCGATCCCATGCCCTTGCTGGCACAATGATTTTGCAACAAACACGTTATTTGTACTTAAGCGTGTTTTCATATCGATATTTACCACTTCCCCACTTAAACCATGACGAAATGAGAAATGCTGATAATTTTGCATTAAAGTCACAGGCAACAATTCATGATGACGTAAATCTTCTGGTCTCGAAATCGGAGGGGCTTGGTTTAGATAACTTGGTGAAGCAACAAGCACCTGATCAACTCGTGCTAATGGCACTGCTGTTAACTGATGATCATCGATTTTGAGGCTCATGCGTATTGCAATATCAATTCGCTCTTCAATTAAATCAATATAACGGTGATCGGCTTCAAAATGGATTGCAAGTGCTTTGTGTGCAGACATCCAGTGAGAAAGCGCTGGAATAACATGAAGCGCACCGAGTTCTGGTGTCGTTGCAATACGTAAGTCACCGACTAAATCATCGCGCAATTGATTGATACGAATTTTGCCACGCTCTGCTGCTGCAAGCATTTCTTGACAGCTTAAAAAGAATGCTTGACCCGCTTCTGTAAGGCTTAATTTTCGTGTAGAACGATGAAGCAAAGTCACATCCATATCTTGTTCTAAAGAACGGATTTGTTGACTGACTGCGCTTGTTGTAATTCCCAGTTCTCTAGCAGCACCGCTAAATGAACTTTTTTCAACAACGCACGCAAAGACCCCCATTGCACGCAACTGATCTAGCATAGACTTCCCTCTCAAATTATTAATATGCTTATTGTTCTAATTACAGCAATCAATATGAGTATACAGAGAAGTCTACTCCTAGACTAGAGATTCTTAACAATTTGTTGAAAGTTTGTTAAACAAATAATGATGTATATTTAGTTAGGTAAAACAGTGGTTGGATTAACAGGTTTACCATCTAATCTAACTTGGAATTCCAGCATGACTCTAGTCGCTCCTGAAGAACCCATTTCAGCAATCTTTTGACCAGCCGTCACATTGTCACCGCTTTTCACCAACATTTTACTGTTATGTGCATAAGCAGTAATGTAACCATCAATATGCTTGATCAGAACCAAGTTACCGTATTCTTTTAGACCATCCGCTGCATATACAACTTGACCATTTGCTGCTGCATATACTGGATCACCCTCATTTCCACCATATCGAGTCCCTTTGACATTACCTGCCAAATTAAAACCTTGAATCACAGGACCGTTGCTAGGTTTTACCCAGCGTAAACCCGATGCTAAAGTTGAAGCAGTTGGTGGATTGACAGGTGTTGGCGTAATAACAGGTGTTTTTGGTACAACTGGCTGTTGAGTCGGTAAATTAATCGTTTGACGTTGGATAGGAGTTGCTTGAGTGATCGCCTGCGTCGACGTAGTACGCTGACTGACTGAGCCTTTAAGTCTTAGTGACTGATTCACATAAATTCGATATGGAGCTGCAATATCATTCAGTGCAGCAATATCTAAGTAGTTCAAACCATAGCGGTTTGCGATCCCACTCAGTGTATCCCCTGAACGCACTGTATAGTAATTAGGTGCATTCACGTAGCGTGCACCACCTTTATATTGTGGTTTAGATGCACACCCCGTCACAATTACTGTCGTTGCTACTGATAAAGACAATAGGATTGTTTTAATCATTTTCTTTGTTAGAAAAATCGAGACTTGGTTTGAATGCATCTTCACCCTCATCGAAACCTGAATTATATTTGCGCCTAAGAGTATCAAAAAAGTGAAAAAAAACGAGTTCTCACTTTCTATATTCACAAAGTTATAACATAGCAACCGCTAACCATTAACAAGAACATGTAAATTATCTAAAATCGCGTAGTTCGTTGCATCCATTTGAATTGGAGTAACACTGACATAACCATTCGACACTGCAAAAAAATCTGATTGAATATTGCTAGAAACAGCCTGAGGATCAGTTACTGCCTCTCCAGCTAATCCAATCCAATAAACTTGTCTTCCTCGAGGGTCAACATGACTACTTACAGGTTTAGATTGCGCTCTTCGCCCTTGATACGTCACTTTTGTACCTTGGATTTGAGCCACATCTGGAATATTAATATTAAAAATATGACGAGGTGGTAAAATAGGTAATCCATTTGCAATAAAGTCATGGACCCATTGTGCTGCTTGCGCATAATGCTGAGGGTGTTCATATGATCGAACATTTGAACCTGCCAAAGAAACAGCAATCGCAGGATGTTTCATTAACCGTCCTTCAAATGCAGCTCCTACCGTACCTGAGTACAATACATCATCACCAAGATTTGCACCGCTATTGATACCGCTCAAAACCAGATCAAATTCAAAATCAAATAGACCATTCATTGACAAATAAACACAGTCCGCAGGCGTTCCATTCACTGCCCAGACGTCTTCAGAGATTTGAACTGGTCGCAAAGGACGATCTAATGTCAAAGCACTAGAATAACCACTCCGCTCACTTTCAGGTGCAACCACAACCACTCGACCTAATGGCTTTAAGGCCTGCGCTAAAGCTTGTAGCCCTGGGGCAAAAACACCATCATCATTTGCAATTAAAATATTCACTAAATTCCAGTCTCTTCAAATATTACTAGGGAGTTTTTTCAATTGAATTATTCATAGAATTATATATATTTATAACTTCTTAGTATTAGAAATTTACATTGCCATGAGACATTTATCTAATTTTATTCGATTTTTTGGGGTGAGTTTCACACTTGTAGCAGCATCTGTAGCATTTGCTGACGAAGCGGTTTCAGTCAAAGAAGCAGATGCATTAATCAAAGATGATATTGCAAATGCACAAGTACTTATCGAAATGTGTCCAAACCTCATCGGTAAGAATGCAAAATTTGACCAAAACATCAAAAAGATGGTCGGTTCTTATTTAAGTAACTACTCGGACAAGACTGCATCTATAGAAAGCTTACAAAAAGATGCTGAATTTCAAAGTCTGCTCAAAGATGCACGTTCTGCTGCAACAGAAGTTGAGAAATCAGAACAAAAATCAGTATGTGAAGATGTCCTTAATTTCGAAGAATAAGCTTTGATCTAGGTAAATGTGGTTTTATTTCTAAGATTTAAGATCACATTTTCTCCATTGTTTCTACAGCAAAGATACAAATTTCAATCTCAGTTATGCTATAAGTTATTCAAATTCTTTAAGTCTTGTTTTTGAGTTTGATTTCTTATGACTAAAAATGTTTTAAAAACACTGGGTTTATCATTTCTCTTAGCGTCTACTGCATTTTCTGCAACCACTTATGCAGCAGAAAAAAAATCAGAAACCGAAAAAATTGAAGTTACTCCGACCTCAGAAAATGTCACTCAACAAGAGTTAGCTGCAATTTATGTGCTTTCTGAAATTTGCCCTCCATTAATCGGCAAAGATCTTAAGTTTAATAAAGCCTACGACAATCTTGTTAAAGCCTATTTAGATAATGATCCAAAAGCTGTTGATGTACTCAATAAGCGCGCAAAAAGTAAAGATTTTCAGGCTGCTTTGACAGAAGCACGTAATGATGCAAAAGCCGCATCTGATGAAGATAATCGTCAAATTTGCGACGATGTTCGAAATTATTATTCTAAGTAACCGATTCGTTACAATACTGTGTTAAAAAGCCGACTTCCCCCATAGAAGTCGGCTTTGCTTTGTCCTAAAATGCTAGGCTCTTCTGCTTCACACAAGATATTGGAACGATCTAGAATGAATCAAAAAAGCGCTCTTGCTGCATTATTACTTTTGCCAAGCTTTTCATATGCAGCAACTGTCCTATCTGCTCCACCAGAACTAAATAATAAATCCTATGTATTAATGGATTATGAGACAGGACAGATTCTCGCTGCAAAAAATGAAAATGAAAAACTTGCACCTGCTTCAATGACTAAAATGATGACAAGCTACATCATTGAGCAGAAACTTTTGAAGGGGGAATTGACTGAAAACGAACAAGTACGCATGAATGAATCTGCGTGGTGTCGTGGAAGTAGTACAGAATCATGTATGTATGTACCGCTTAATGGAACAGCAACTGTTCTAGAAATGCTTCGCGGTATTATCATCCAATCAGGTAATGATGCTTCTAAAGCAATGGCTGAACATATTGCCGGCAATGAAGGTACATTCGCCCACATGATGAACCAAGAAGCTAAACGCGTTGGAATGGTAAATACACACTTTATAAACTCAACAGGTATGCCTGCTGATGGTCATTACTCAACTGCAAAAGATATGGCAGTTCTTGCTCAGCATATTATTAAAGACAGCTCAAAGTATTACCCAATTTACTCTGAAAAAGAATTTACATTTAACGGTATCAAACAAGGTAACCGTAATGCCCTTCTCTACACAGACCCAAGTGTAGATGGTTTAAAAACAGGTCATACTGAAGAAGCTGGTTACTGTTTAACAACATCAAGCAAACGTGGTCCTATGCGTTTGATTTCTGTGATTTTTGGTACACCAAGCATGAATGAACGTGCGAGCCAAACTCGTACATTATTGGCTTGGGGTTTTGCAAACTTTGAAACTGCTAATGTTCAACCAGCAAATCAAGTTTTAGCAAAAGCAAAAGTATGGTTTGGTAAAGAAGATGAAGTTCAAATCGGTTTGGCTGAAAACTTCAACGTAACTATGCCTAAAGGTCAAGCTGATAAAATCAAAACTCAAATCGTCGTTCAACCAAAACTGAATGCACCTTTGGCTAAAGGTCAAGTTGTAGGTAAATTAGTTGCAAGTCTTGATGGAAAAGTGATTGCTGAAAAACCACTAGTTGCATTAAAACCTGTTGAAGAAGCAGGCTTCTTTGCTCGTATAATCGACCATATCAAACAGTTCCTTAGCAACTTATTCTAATTCTTAGAGTAAACAAGCTAATCAAGCATTCATGCTATTTAGTATGAATGCTTTTTTATTTTATAATTCATGCAAATTATTTATTGTATTTTCTCATGGCTAAAAATATTCGTCCTTATTTAGATCATTACCCTGATATTGATACGAGTTGTTATATTGATGAAATGTCAGTAGTCATCGGGGATGTCAAGTTAGCTGAGAATGTTTCAGTTTGGCCTTTTGCCGTTATTCGCGGTGATGTCAATTCGATTCAGATTGGTAGAAATAGTAATGTACAAGATCATTGTATGTTACATGTCAGTCATAAAAATCAATCCAAACCAAATGGTTCACCTTTAGTAATTGGTGATGATGTGACTGTAGGTCATCATGTGACATTACATGGTTGTACTATTGGCAATCGTGTCTTGATCGGTATTAATACCGTTGTTTTAGATGACGTGATTATTGAAGATGATGTCATGATTGGTGCTGGTAGTCTTGTGCCGCCACGTAAAGTCTTAAAAAGTGGTTATTTGTATGTGGGTAGCCCAGTCCAGCAAGTCCGCCCTCTCACAGATAAAGAAAAAGCATTTTTACCTTATTCAGCGCAAAATTATGTAAAAGTGAAGAATGATTATAAACAAAACTAATTTATTAATTCTGTTTATAATATTAACGAAAACCACGGATGATTATGAATAGAACAACAATATATTTGGGTTTATCTATATTAACGATTAATGTCTTAACTTCATGCTCTCACTATAAATCTGATAGTGAAATCATGAGTACCGATTCTCATTATGCAACAACTGAAGTAGCTTCATTGAGTTTCATAGCAAGTGATTTAAAGCATCATCAAGTTTTTACTAATAATTTAAATAAATGCCCAGCCTATACATCTCCATCTCAACAAACTCCTTTATCAAATTCATACAGAGATATAATATCTACTTGTGAAAACAATAAATTTAAATGCTATCAATCTTGTCTGGAAAATGATGCAGTGGCCTGTTATTTAGTGGCGTTATCATTACAAGAAGCAAATTATAAACTTCCAGCCGAACAAGTATTTCAAAGAAGTTGTGAGCTTGGTATCGCCTCTGGTTGTACCAATAGGGCTGCTGGAATGTTGAACTTCACAGAACACTTAACCACTGAACAAAAAAAGTGTATTTTTTCAACATTTGAGAAAACTTGTGACTGGCGTGATCCTTGGGGATGCACCATGTTTGCAGACCAATTAATTTCTGAGGAAAATACTGAACCTAACTATAAAAAAGCTTTAAATGTTCTCAATTATAGTTGTAAATATGGTGATACTGATCCAGCATGCCAATCGGCAAAGAGACTACGAAAATTTATTAATAGTAAAATTAAACCTGATTAAAGCAGTTGGTGGCTAAATCTATGATTCAGCCACCATAGCCAAAAACTCTCAAATTTTGTAGAATACATTTTTTAAAATCATGGTGCTTTCTATGACCGCTTGGACACCTCATGTCACAGTCGCCACTGTAGTTGAAAAAGACGGACGTTTTCTGTTTGTTGAAGAACACAGCGAAGGCTTTGTACATACCGTGTTTAATCAACCTGCTGGTCATATCGAATGCGGTGAAACGATTATTGAAGCAGCGATCCGTGAAACCTTAGAAGAAACAGGTCATCATGTAGAAATAGATCATTTGCTTGGAATCTATACCTATACCCCTCCCATGTTTCCAGATCGCACATATTATCGTTTTTGCTTCTTGGCACATGTCACCTCGGTTGAGGAAAATGCACAACTAGATATCGATATTGTCGGTGCAGTTTGGATGAGTTTAGAAGAGCTACAAGAATCCGCTCGTGCGCGAAGCCCATTAGTTTTAAAAGTAATTGAAGATGCCCTCGCTGGTAAGAAATATCCTTTATCGCTTATTTATGAGCACCCTTTCTCTCCCTCATTAACTTCTCATTTGGATGCTTAATTAGATGCAACAACGTGTCATCGTCGGTATGTCTGGTGGTGTAGACTCCTCTGTTTCTGCCGCGCTTTTACTTCAACAAGGATATCAAGTTGAAGGTCTTTTCATGAAAAATTGGGAAGAAGATGATGGTACGGAATACTGCACAGCCCTTGAAGATTTAGCAGATGCACAAGCCGTTGCAGACAAGATTGGAATTAAACTGCACACCGCAAACTTTGCCATGGAATATTGGGATCGTGTGTTTGAGCATTTCTTAGCTGAATACGCAGCAGGTCGTACTCCAAACCCAGATATTCTATGTAATAAAGAGATTAAGTTCCGTGCGTTCCTCGACCATGCTATGACTTTGGGTGCAGATTTTATAGCAACAGGTCACTATGCACGTCGTGGTGTAAGCACACAAAACTCTCGTGGTGAAACCTATGCACCATTATTACGTGGTGTGGATAATAATAAAGACCAGACTTATTTCTTACATGCAGTGCATGGTCGTGAAATCAATAAGACGCTGTTCCCTGTCGGTGAAATCGAAAAGCCTGAAGTTCGTCGCATTGCTGAACAACTTGATTTAGCAACAGCGAAGAAAAAGGACTCAACTGGTATTTGTTTTATTGGTGAACGTCGATTTACCAACTTTCTTAAACAATATCTTCCTGCTCAAGCTGGAAAAATTGTCTTAGACAACGGCAAAGAAGTTGGTGAACATCACGGCTTAATGTACTATACGCTCGGTCAACGCGGTGGCATCGGTATCGGTGGTATGAAAGGTGCGCAAGAAGGTGCATGGTTCGTACTTCACAAAGACATTGCCAACAATCGTCTCGTCATTGGACAAGGTCATGAGCATCCACTTATGCAAAGTAAACAGCTTTGGAGTGAAACGATTGATTGGGTTGCGGGTGAACAAGAAATCCCAACTACGGGTTTCCGATGCACAGCAAAAACTCGTTATCGTCAGCCTGACCAAGCGTGTACAATTTATCGTGACGAACATACAGAAAATGGTATTCGAGTTGAGTTTGATGAACCACAACGTGCTGTAACTCCAGGGCAAAGTGTGGTGTTTTACTCAGGAGAGGTATGCTTAGGCGGTGGTGTCATTCACCATACTGATGCACCTCAACCAGATTTTATTTAAGGATATTGGAATCGAAGCATGGCGGAGTTACCCTTTCAGCACACCCAAGCGTTGAATGTAAGACAAAACCGTGCTTTAGCATTGGCTGCTGTCTTCCAAGCAACTCAGCTGACCCATATGACTGCGATGGCAGGACAGCAGAGTATTGGAGATAGTGGTAATTTTTATTTTGAACTACTGATCAAAGCAAGTTTAAATATTCGCCCAGCGACCAACAATGCGACTCAAACTTTAGATTTCTTTAATCAACTGGCGGATATTTCACTCGGTTTAAAAACATTAGAAGGTTGTATTACTCAACCATTTAATACTGCACCAAAATCCCGAGTTCCTAAACTTTCGACAGCTAAACTTCCAATGCCCTATGCTATGGCATTATTGCAGTTGGAAAAGAAAGTTTATAGCAATCCTGAATACGTAAAAATTATCGAAACGGCTCAACAAAAAATCCTAAAACAGTTGTCTTTTTTCGATAATAACTATTTGCACCCAAGTATTATTGCCAATTTAGCTCAGACCTACGTTGAAACTGCTGGGCAAATTAATCCACGTATCCTTGTCCGTGGTAATGCTGAAGCTTTTAAAGATATGAATCATACAAATCGAATCCGTGCTTGCCTCTTTACAGGTCTACAACTTGCGCATTTATGGCGACAACTGGGCGGTAGCTCATGGAGTATGATCTTTAGTAAACGTAAGCTTTTACAAGATATTCAAGCTCTTGCTCGTTTGCAGTATCAGGTCGTTTAAACCTATGCTAGAGCAAATTTTTTATACCGTTTTACAACCTCTATAAATCTCTCTTGAGGAATAAATAAAGTTCTGCAAGGGAGACAAACTTTAAGGAATCTGTATGAATGCTTTAACCGCACTCTCACCACTTGATGGACGTTATGCGAGCAAATGCGATGCGCTACGCCCTTTTTTGTCTGAGTTTGGTTTAATCCACGCTCGTGTTACTGTTGAAGTGCGTTGGTTACAAGCACTTGCAAATCGTGCAGAAATCATCGAAGTACCTGCATTTTCTGCTGAAACGAATGCTGCTTTAGATGCGATTGTGACTAATTTTTCTGAAGAAGATGCAAACCGCATTAAAGAAATTGAACGTACAACTAACCATGATGTAAAAGCAGTTGAATATTTCCTTAAAGAAAAAATTGCCAATATTGATGAATTAAAAAATGCGGGCGAATTCATTCACTTTGCATGTACATCTGAAGACATCAACAACTTGTCTCATGCATTAATGCTTAAAAATGGTCGTGAAGTTCTTGTTTCAAGCATGAAGCAAATTCTGAACGCGATTTCAGCTTTAGCTACAACACATGCTGAACAGCCAATGTTATCTCGTACTCATGGTCAAACTGCTAGCCCAACAACTTTGGGTAAAGAAATGGCGAACGTTGCTTATCGTTTAGCGCGCCAAATCAAGCAATTTGAAAATGTTGAATTATTGGGCAAAATCAATGGTGCAGTAGGTAACTACAATGCTCACCTTTCTGCTTATCCAGAAATTGATTGGGCTGCACATGCACAAGCATTTGTTGAATCTTTAGGTCTAAGCTTCAACCCATACACCACTCAAATCGAGCCACATGATTACATGGCTGAATTGTTTGATGCATTACGTCGTTATAACACGATCTTGATCGACTTTAACCGTGATGTTTGGGGCTATATCTCTCTTGGTTACTTCAAGCAAAAATTAAAAGACGGTGAAGTTGGTTCTTCAACAATGCCTCATAAAGTAAACCCTATCGACTTCGAAAACTCAGAAGGTAACTTAGGTATTGCAAATGCGGTATTGGGTCACTTAGGTGAAAAACTTCCAGTTTCTCGTTGGCAGCGTGACTTAACTGACTCAACTGTTCTTCGTAACATGGGTGTTGGTTTTGCACAAAGCTTGATTGCTTTTGATGCTTGCTTAAAAGGTATTGGTAAACTTGAACTCAATGCTAACCGTTTAAATGAAGATTTAGACCAAGCACAAGAAGTTCTTGCTGAACCGATCCAAACAGTAATGCGTCGTTATAATGTTGAAAAACCTTACGAAAAACTAAAAGCACTTACTCGTGGTCAAGCAATGACACGTGAAATGATGGTGAACTTCGTTAATGGTGATGAACTTCTTCAAGTTCCAGCTGATGAACGTGCTCGTTTAGCAGAGCTTACTCCTGCTACATATACAGGTAATGCTGCTGAACAAGCAAAACAAATCAATGATTTGATTAGCAAAATCTAAGCTGATCATTCAATCATAAAAAAGCAAAGCCTCGGCTTTGCTTTTTTATTTAAATCAATAAATTAAAAATTATCGAGCCATTTTGAAATATTTGCAAAGCCTAATATTTGTGCACCAAATTTTTGGCTAGTTCTAACAATTTCTAGAAGTTGAGATGCAACTGCTATATCAGCAATCGTCTGCTGATCTCCAACCAACCAACCTGTCTGATTTAAAACCAACTCAATACGTTTTAAGTGTCTAGTAAATTCAGCTTCAATATCGGCTTGAGCCATACGACCTATACCTTGCATCTTTACTTGAAAACCCAATGCCGATTTCAGTAATGGTTTCATTAAATGCTTTTCAAATGCAGGACGACCTTCTGAGCTGATTTCAACAACTTGATTGAACGCTTTTTATCACTTACACGAAAATGCACTTCATAAAAATACAAGACTTCATCTGCCCAATCTTCCCAAAGCTCTGCGTAAGCACATTGCATAGGATCTTCAGGATAAAGCCGAGGAAGCTCGGGAAAGTGTTGATCTAAATAACGTGCAATTCGAGTGCTATCTTGAACTCGTTCCCCATTAATATCCACGACAGGTAACTTGCCGACTTTACTCAGCAAAGGGACTTTGCTACCCAGTAAGCCGTTGTAATTTATTGTTTCAAAAGGAATACCCTTAAACTTCAACATCCGTGAAACTTTTTGACAAAAAGGTGAAATTTCCCACTGATGTAGAACAATAGAGTTTGACATTTTTATATCTCATTTGAATGAACTGAACATATTTTTATGATGTTTCACATGGCTATCATAACAAGTTCAAGTCCATTCAAAACAATAATCTTAAAATCACGCCGAACGGCGAATAATCATATTTGTTGCAGTTGCATGTGCATACAATTTTCCATCCTCATCGCGGATATAACCCTCTGAAATCACAAGATTACGCCCAACATTGATGACTTTTCCTTCTGCAATCAACGGAGTATTAAATGGAATCGGACGACACATTTTGATATTAAGGTCTGTTGTGCCATATGACTCACCCGCAGCCAATACTGTATGTGTTGCACAACCTGTGACTGAATCCAAAATTGTTGCTGCAAAACCACCATGCACACCGCCTAATGGATTGGTATGTCGTTCATCAGCAATCGCACTAAATACGATTCGTCCCTGTTCAACCTCTACAGGTTTCATCGGCATTGTCTTTGCAATTCCTGGCTCAGGAAAATGACCTTGAACAAATGCTTGCATGATTTCCAAACCTGTCATTTTTAATGGATTCATTGAAGTTTCCTTTTTAAGAGTAAATCGTACATTTACGACTGCAATAACATTAGTTCTAATTTAGAACTTATTAACAATACCTTATCTATGCTAAGATAATTTGTCAACGTTATGATTATCTACGTTCAATTACAGTCATAGCGATCTGCTTATCTCAAAGCGAATCAATAGAGGTTAAACATGAAATGGCATGAATTGGGTGAAATGAGTTGCCCTATTGCGCGTAGCTTATCGATTTTCGGTGATCGATGGACACTCTTGATTATCCGCAATGCTTTTCTTCGCACACGTCGTTTTGATGATTTTCAAAAACAGCTCGGTATTACACGGCACTTACTCACTGAGCGTTTGAATCGCTTAGTTGAAAATAAAATTTTTGAAAAAGTGTTATATCAAGAAGCACCAAAACGTTACGAGTACAAACTTACAGACAAAGGTTTAGCCCTCTATCCAATTATTATGGCAGTCACGACATGGGGCAATTATTGGCATAATGAAGATAATAAATATCCAATTTTGGAATATTTGCATAAAGACTGTGGTCATAAGACCAAAACAACCATCACATGTCAGCACTGTCATGGTGAGTTAACTGCGAAAAACACCCTAGCCTATTATGATTCGATGGAAATGGATCAGGTTGTAGAGAAGGTTGTAAATAAATAGGTATTCAACTGTTCTGCTTATTAAAGAATGAAGAGTAATGATGATTACTCTTCATTTGGACCTAAAATTAGAAACTAAAACCAATATTCAAATTGATGCGATAAAGCCATTTATCACTATTTGGCGAAACCGTAGAGGTAAAACCTGTAGCATTGGTAGCTCCACCGATAATATTCGAGTTTTCCCCCAAGTGTAATCCGCCCATACCATGAAAGGTGAAGCAATAAACATCATCCCCGTAGTATTCATCTGCGAGTCAGACCAATCCTCACGTTTTTTATCTAAATAACT
>NZ_JADKPY010000005.1:0-28798 GCF_015351505.1 Acinetobacter sp. SK-43 | reverse complement strand
TATTTATTGTTTACATTTATATTGTTCAAATACACACTAAAAAATTTGCTTAGTAGTTTCATTAGTAATAACCATCGAAAAATAATAATGTTTTAGGTTGTGTTACTAACTGAATCTCTAAAACTAAAGTCTTTAAGATTCAGTAAATATTAATTATTAGGGAAAAAAAGAAGGATGCCTTTTAGTATCCTTCAGTGATCCCAGTCTGCTAACCAGTTTTAAAAGTATCACATTAAGTTGTTGATAAAAATAGAATAAATATTTATTCTAATTGAGATTATTTTTTAAAAATTAGGCAGATAGCCTAAAAATTGTTTGAGTTCCGAGTCATTTTTAATACAAAAAATTACAATTAAATTTCGGCTGAGGTACATTGTGGCGTACAAGAAGTTTTAATTTAAATAGGTGCCAGTCCTGCTTTTTTTGTTAATATCGATTTAAAAATAAAAATCCTGTTGAAAGTGTATTATATAAATATCTTGTAAATATATAATGTTTATCAGTTTAAATTGGCTTTGTTGAACAAAGCTATTCTAAAAGGTTTCATCAGCAATATCATTTCCAAATGAAGAAACCTGAATCCAAAATCTATCGCACAACGAATTGTCTTATAACCAAGCTTTAATCAAGCGAGGAAATATTTCAATTTGGTTCGATCCCCAGACTCAATGGTATGCTCAGCCACAAGCTAAACATGCAAGAAATCAAACCTATTCTGATACAGCAATTCAGTGCTGTTTGATGATCAAATTTATCTTTCGACTTTTTTGCGTATGGTCACAGGCTTTGTGCAAAGCATTATTCAACTCAGTGAGTTAAATTAGACAGCACCGGATTATTCCACACTTTGCAGACGACAAAAGCAGATTAATATTGCGATCAGCTATCAAAAAAGTCATGAAGGACTACATCTATTAGTAGACTTAACTGGCCTAAAGTTTTTAGGCGAAGGCGAATGGAAACGCAAGAAACATCAGCCTGAATATCGTTGGCAATGGCGTAAAATGCATATTGGTATAGATGCTAAACCTTGCAAATACGAGCTATACAGCTCACAACAAATAATGTAAGTGATTCACAAGTCTTGGGTGATCTGCTAAATCAAATCTCATCTGATGAACTCATTGATTCTGTCTATACCGATGGAGCATATGATACGAAATTGTGCAGACACGTGATTTCAGATCGTCATGCACATGCGGAAATTCCTCCAAGAAAAAATGCAAGGTCATGGAATGATAGGAAATTGGGATCTTTAGAAAAAATGAACTATTGAAAACTGTCAAACCTCTAGGAAGAACGCTTAGCAAAAATGGCCTAGCTATCATCGGTGCAGTTTGGTTGAAACTAAGATGCATTGCATCAAATTATTGGGCGGTAAACTCAGTGCAAGAAGTTTTGATAGTCAGGTCAATGAAATTCATGCACCTTGCGTAGTAGTACTACTCATGCCTTAAATAAATTTACAGAATTAGGTCGACCTCAAACCCAAGTTGTCACTTAAATTTGAGCAACTTAGGAAAGCTATTTCTTTAAAATCTTTATACAACAAAGCCGATTGACTCTATATCTTCTTAATTTTATTATGCGATTGCGGGCACACATTGCCAGTCGGTTTTAGCAGACCGTTGATCCAGTACGGAAAATAGCTTGTCTATTTTTCGTGGACCTTCTCGTCCCCCTTTTATCTTTATGGTAGGACAGAAGGGGGACACCTTCGGGTGTGCTGGTTCCTTGGATCCCAGTCTGCTAACCCTCTTTTGTTCTGCCACCATTATTTAGCAGTGATATGGCAGAACTTCTTAAGATTCAAGGAGTTTCTCATGCTGTACCAATCTTTTCTAATTTGCGACTCACCCCATGTTCAACCTTGTTGTGCTTTGCAACGAGGGCGATACGGCTAATTTATTATTATTCGTCTGTATTCAAACAACATTTTTACAAGAACAATCCAACGGTGGATGGCTAAGTCACGCCTATAAAAAATAAACCTTTTTATATCTGCTGGTGATTGTGCATTGCATTGAACATGCGGGAAACAACCATGACTGAATTAAGCAAACCCAAAATCATACCTATTGAACACCGTCCACAAAAATCTAAGCTCTTTATAAAATGTGTGGTCTTACCCATCGTGATCTTTCTCATCGTTGCCAAAATCTTCTCTTTTGGTGCTTTCGGTTACATCTTCTTCGGCTTTGACCTGTTCTGGTTTGTGATCCTTTACTACCTTTATGAATATGGAAATACCTACTTTGACGGGATGACTGAACAACTCAAGCGTCAAGGAGAAACTTTTAACTACCAAAACCGTGGTGTTTGGATCAACAGCCAAGATAAAACCATTATTCTGTTTGATCAGCCAGATCAACGCCTCGTGAAATATCCCTTTGATTACATCACTTCCGTTGGACACTACAACTTAGTTGAAGATAATTTTAGAACCACGACCACTGTGATCAGCAATCCAATGATGGGAACACATGTCAATCAACAAGTTCATCGCACACCGATGAAACGAGAGTTTCAAGTCAATATTGGCACACGAGATCCATTCAAACCGAATTACAGTCTAAAAGTCCTATTTCCTTGGCGTAGTCCACAAATGGCCAGTGAAATCCGTCAGCTACTATCAGCGGATCATTATCAATAACTGATGTTAAACGATTAAAAATAAATAAGTATTTTACACGAGCACTTCTTGCGGGTAGCCAAAGCCCGTAGGAGATGCGAGGATCATTAAAATGAAATTTCGATTTAAACCTCTACTGATCAGCAGCATGACCTTGTTGATCATGCAGACTGTGACGGCTCAACCCCTGTCTACATCTAAGCCATTCACCTTAGAGCAGGGCTTAACTTGTCTGGATTGGGCCAAGAAAGAACAATCTTTGAGTAACCACTTAGCCTTGATGGGCACCGAAATGAAATGGCCATCTGGAATCACCTCATTACAGCAACAATTTCAACAGCAGTACCGCAAACAAAAGAGCAGCGTCATCAATGATCCTGATGATGAAAATTTCTGTGAAGATTGTCCTGAAACCGAAGTTTATTTACCCAATAGCAAAAGCAATCCCATCAAAAGGATTGAAACCTTAGTACACGTCAGTGTTGCAGGGGCAAAAACTGCAATCTATCGTGCTGATGACATTAATAACACCAAACAAAAGATTGAGGATGGATTAAAGATTCAATTTAGTCGCTATAGCGGACAACAATTGAAAAGCTTTAAACAGCAATGGGATAAAGCTTCAATGCATGATGATCAAAACAGAAGCAAGACCCACAAAGTCTTTCAGCAATATCCACATTTAAAGGTCTTTGATGGAGAGGTTTTCAACAATCAAAAGGTCTACACCCCCAAACAAATTTATATCTATAGCCAGCCCTATAAAAGAGATGTATCTGATCCGAATGACATGATTGCTTTTATTAGCCTTTATGACAATCCAGTAAATCCATCACAACACATCTTACAGTGTGGCTTTATTGACAATGTGTTTTAACAACTAAATTAAGAGTCTATTCAAATGAAAAAATTAATAATTGCAGGATTATGTTTAAGTCTTTCAACCTTGGCTAGTGCAGGCGTAAAAGAAAGCTTAGTTGGTAAACGATTGGTCTTAGATTTACCCGATGTAGAATGTGCAGGCTTGTCCTTTTCCAAGAATGGAAAAGATGCTGCAATGTATGCAGAAATAGGGCAATGCCAAGATCCATTACCATTAAGAGTAAAATGGTTAGATGACAAGACTTTCATTTTGATTGAGAAAGTACGAACCAATGAAGTTTCTCCACCACGTACTTATTTATACCTGGTAAAAAGCTACAAGAAAAATGGTGTTGAATTGACAAATATCTCGACAGGTTGGGGAGATCATAAAGATACGACCATCAGTTATTATTTTAAATAAAGAGAAGGATTGGCAGCTTAGAGCATGCGTTAAAAAACAATCAATCAACGATAAGTCATAGGTTTAAAACAATGAACTACTACGCAGAGGACCCCTTCTAGGTAATGTGACCTAGGAGGCAATATGAAAAAGCTGAAATTTCAGTACCTACAACCTGAAAATACTCACCCTAATGACGGTATACGACAACGATACCCTCATCTGAGAAATGTGTATCATAAAAAGTTCAGTACACTTCAAGAGCGTAGTTTTTATTTTCTTCATTTGATTGAATATAAGAACTATCCTTTAAAACTTCGTGTTGCACGAGGTACGGGCTTGCCTGAAGAATGGGATGATTTACCTGCTTATGTCTATAAAGTTGCAAAAAGTTGGAAGCATAATTCTAGAAGACGGAAGCAATATTTTAACAACAACCAAAATAGTAAAATGAGTAAAGAATAAGCTGACTAAAAGATAGAAATTGGAGCTATTTCTCCATTACTTTTTTGGATATATTTAAGGCTTTGTTGCACAAACCTATCTGTAAAGGCTTTTTCAGCGATATAATTTTCAAATGAAGAAGCCTACACACAAAATCTACCGCACAACCAATTGGCCCGCATATAACCGAGCACTCATTAATCGCGGAAATATTGCCCTTTGGTTTGATCCTGCTACGCAATGGTATGCTCCATCAAAAGGCAAACAAGGGCGAAATCAAACCTACTCCGACGCAGCCATCCAATGCTGCTTAATGATTAAATCCTTATTCCGTCTATCTTTACGTATGGTCACTGGCTTTGTGCAAAGTCTGATTAAACTTTGCGGATTAAATTGGACCGCACCAGATTACAGTACGCTTTGTAGAAGACAAAAGCATATTGATATTGCAATCAGCTACCAAAAAAGTAGCGATGGGCTGCATCTACTCGTAGACTCTACAGGGATGAAGTTTCTAGGTGAGGGCGAATGGAAACGCAAGAAACATGGAGCTGAATATCGTCGCCAATGGCGTAAACTACATATTGGTATAGATGCCAAAACCCTACAAATACGCGCTATTCAGCTCACAACCAATAATGTCTGTGATTCACAGGTGCTTGGTGATTTACTTAATCAGATTCCACAAGATGAGCAGATTGACTCTGTTTATACCGATGGAGCTTATGACACCAAGCAATGCCGTCAGGTCATTGCAGATCGGCAAGCACATGCGGTGATTCCACCTAGAAAAAATGCGAAACCATGGAAAGATACAAAGAGTAGCTCGCTAGAGCGAAATGAATTACTTCGAACAATTAAACGTTTAGGTAGGACACTATGGAAAAAATGGTCAGGCTATCATCGCCGAAGTTTGGTTGAGACTAAAATGCACTGCATCAAATTATTAGGAGATAAACTCAGTGCAAGGAGCTTTGATAGCCAAGTCAATGAGGTTCATGCACGTGTAGCAGTCCTCAACAGATTTACGGAATTAGGTCGACCACTTACCCAAGTTACGCCTTAAATTTGGCTCAATTAGGGGCGCTTTGCCTTTCAAATCTTTGTGTAACAAAGCCGATGCAGGCCTGCATAGTGAAGGGCAGTTTGTAAAAGCTCTTGATGAGTTTTCAAAACAAAATGGCTTAATGGGGAAAGCCACACATTGGATTAAAAATATTGGTTCTTTAAGTACAGAGGTGGCAGGGGTAAAAGCTGAAGTGACACTTCTACAAGGACAAGTGAATTCCAGTATTTTGTCTAGCATTACTAAACTGGCTCAGCAGGGGAAACCTATTTTACTGTTACTTGATGAGATTCAGGCTTTAGCTAGTTCAAAATATAAAACCACGATTGCCAGTTTACGTACCGCTTTAGATATGCATAAAGAAACAATAAAGGTAGTTTTTACTGGTTCAAGTCGAGAAGGCCTGAGACAAATGTTTTCTGTGAGTAGTGCTCCCTTTTTTCATTATGGACAGAATTTACCTTTTCCAAATCTAACAAAAGCATTTACAGATCATCTGGCAGATGTATTTAATCAGACAACAGGACGTAGTTTGAATAAAGAAATTTTATGGCACGCTTTTTTAGATATGAAGCAAAGTCCTCAACTAGCAAGATCATTAGTGGAGCGTTTAGCCTTAAACCCAATGCTGGCTATAGATTTTGCCAAGGAACAGCTTATAGCCGATACAATGGGGCATCGTGACTTTTCGGGATTATGGGGAGAGTTTAAGTTATTAGAACAGCTAATTTTAAAAGCCATAGCGGAATCACAAGTTGAACTTTATAGTAGTCAATTTAGACAACATCTGGCTGATTCCATTGGTGTAGATAACATTGCGGTATCAAGTATTCAATCGGCCCTACGTTCTTTATCAAAAAAACAAATTATTTTTAAACCAGAAAATGGTACTTATGAAATCGAGGATGCTCTTTTTAAAGAATGGATTATGGATGAAGCATAATTTTGAAAACTCATTTGGATAAAAATTAACCGCACTGAGCTTGTCGGAGAATTTTTATTTAAGTATTTTATTCATAGACATTATTTCAATATAATGGGTGTCTATGAACAGAGAAATTCAACAAAGACTCGTATGAGTTAAATTATTTGAAGAGACTAATGATGCTGGCCTAGTTTGTCGGAGATGTGGCATTTCTAGACCAACGTTACGCAAGTGGTGGAAACGATATTCTGAGCAAGGTATTGATGGATTAAGTAGCCAGAGTAGACGTCCCTTAAAATCGCCAAATACTAAAATCAATGCTGAGCTAAAAGCCTTAATATTAGAAATGCGCTCAGCTAGAAATTTTGGTGCTCGACGTTTGCAAACAGAATTGATGAGGCTGCACGGAGTCTCGTTGTCCTTAGCGACTATCCATAAAGTACTATCCACCCATCAAGTCAAACCGATTAAAAAATTCCGTCGTAAAGCAGATTTCATTCGTTATGAACGCCCATTACCAGGCGATAGAATTCAAATGGATACCTGTAAACTGGGTCCAGGACTATATCAGTACACATCTATCGATGACTGCACACGATATCGCGTTTTAAGGATATATAAACGCCGAACAGCAGCGAATACTCTCGACTTTTTAGACTGCGTAATTGAAGAAATGCCTTTTCCCATACAGCGAATACAGACCGATCGTGGGCGGGAATTCTTTGCTGAAAAAGTACAGAAAAAAATGATGCAGCATGGAATCAAATTTAGGCCAAATAAACCAGGTTCACCTCATCTGAATGGCAAGGTAGAGCGTTCACAAAAAACTGATAAATCTGAGTTCTACGCTACTGTAGATATCAATTCTGAGGATATCCAAGACAAGCTAGCCGAATGGCAGCATTACTATAACTGGATGAGACCACATTCAGCGTTGAAAGGTAAAACACCGATGGAGAGGTACTTTGAATTATGTGAAGAAACTCCTTTCTCAGATGAAGTCCAGAAGCAATACAACCCCTCAAATGAACGGATTCAACATGCCAATTACAAGATGGATCTAGAGATCGCTAAATTGAAATGATCTCTATGAATCACACATAGAAACAATGCTAAAACTTTTGACCCCATTTGGTTTAAAATTAACTGTTGTGAAGAAATGATCACTTTCTATCAGGATATTTTCGATCTCAATGAACTGTTTAACTTCTCGAATTTGATTGTCTTTATTCACAATATTCCTATTGAGTGAGTCGAATCTGTGCTCAGGTTGAGCAGTTCGGCTACTGTTCTGAAATGACAGCTTTGTCCGTTATAATTGTATAAACATTTTTAGTATCTGGTAATCATGTCCTCATTGATCAATTTTCTATCTCGCTTTAGTACTGCAACTCTTCAGCGCAGTCTGAGCTATGCTAAACACATTGATAGGGAAACGATTGAGTTCTTTGAGGACAAAGACGGGGTTACGATGTATGCCCAAATTGAAGGGACAGATTATTACGATACTGCAATTACCTATAATCCCCAAAAAGACCTTTTAATCGATGACGACTGCACTTGTCCGGTTGGATATAACTGTAAACATGCTGCTGCTTTAGCGCGGTTATTCTTTCAAGAATATCGTCAGGAATTTCAGCAGCGTTATGCTGACTCTCAATCCCCGCAGGGAATCGCAAAACGCCAACGGGGGGATGATCAGGCGCAGCGCTGGTTGAATGATTTTAAACGGTATTTACAACAGACTGAACCAGAGCAATCTGTCAAAACAAACAATTATTTAATTTACCTGCTAGATCAGTCTGTCAGCTTAAAGAAATTGACAGTTGATGTTCAGAAGGCCAGACGCAATAAAAACGGCTCAATTGCGGGGGAAAGTTATTATACCCAATATGAAAATATCACCAGAAAGCATCTGACTTTACCTGAACAAAAACGACAATTATTTAACCAGATTTATTATTATGCCAAAATAAACAGTGACGAACGCTTTTATCAAAGCAATCTCGATATCTCCAGCATTTTATTGGAGCATTTCAAATCTTTTATTCAAAGTGGCGATGTTTATTGGCAAAAAAAGAGCCATGCTGCACTTCAATGGTCAGAACAAGGCTACAACATCGAATTTAGATGGGAACAAGGGGCTAAACAACAGACTGAGCATTTAAATATTGAATTGGTCAATGGTGATATTCGACTCGATTTGAAATCAAATCCACATATTCAGATTCTCGCGAGCCATCCACCATGTTATGTGGATATTCAACAGAACACGGTGGGCCAGTTATATGGTGAATATACGGCAAATCTTCTGTACCATTTTTTACAGATGCCTGATCTTCCATCTATGCTCTTGCCAGAGTTTGAGAAACTGACTCATCAATATTCAGACGTGAAAAATCTGCCTCAGCCCGAGTCTATTCAGCATATTGATGTCCTTGAGGGTAGTCCCCAGCCAATTTTACGCTTCGGTGTTTTAGATAAATTTGATTGGAAATGGGAAGAGTCTGTTTGTGCTGAAATTGAATTCTCCTATGCAGGCGGAAGAATAAAAGCAGGTACATCAGGCGACAGTTTTATTGGTGAGCAGCATGGCAAAATGGTGCGACAGCTTCGGGACTTAGTTCAGGAACAACAGTCAATCCAGCGTTTACAGCTATTGGTCGAATCACTGAAGTGGGTGAAAGATCTTAGTTATGACCAGCAATTAAAACTGGATAAACAACGTCTTGATTCTATGGTTTTTGCTTTCTATGGAGACTGGATCAAACAGCTGATGCCCATCAATCAAATGGAGTTGATGGGCTGGCAGATAGAGCATCTGGAAAACAGCCCCTTTAACCTGCAATATGTTGAAAATTTAAATATTTCTATCACTGAATCTGAAGGCCAGCAGGACTGGTTCAATATCGGGGCGACGGTTCAAGACAGTGCAGGCAATTCTTATAATTTGCTTGATGCGCTCGTAGCTTTGGTGCGAGTAAATCCTGATTTACTTGATCCACGGACTTTTATTCATCTGCATGACAGTCAAATTTTCACCGTGAAAACTGCAGTTGATCAACCTGATTTGGCGCTATCCGCTAGGGATATTAAGCCGGTATTGTTGCATCTGCAGAGCATTTTACAGCAAGAAGAGCGCAGTATTGATCGCTATGATGCGAGTCAATTATTAGAATTGCAGCATAATCTTGGGATGACATGGCAGGTCAGTGACCAGCTGCAGCAATTTGTACAGAAATTCAAACAAGGCTACCAGCAACAACTGCCGACACCACAAGGTTTTCAGGGGGAATTACGTCCATACCAGCAGCAGGGCCTAGGCTGGTTACAGTTTTTAAGGGAAACCCAGCATGGCGGGATTTTGGCGGATGATATGGGCTTGGGTAAAACAGCACAAACTTTAGCCCACTTACTCATGGAAAAGCAGGCTGGTCATTTGCAGGACAGACCCGCCTTAATTGTTGCACCCACATCGCTGATGCATAACTGGTTCAAAGAAGCGGAAAAATTTACCCCTCAGCTGAAGGTATTGCTGCTACAGGGGCCCGACCGCCATCAGAATTTTGAGCAGATTCCGCACTATGATATTGTGTTAACCACCTATCCGCTTCTAGCGAGAGATGAAGAACAATTAAAGCAATATGAATATCATCAACTCATTTTGGATGAGGCGCAGAATATCAAAAATCCGCGTGCCAAAGCTGCACAGGTAGTACGGCAATTAACAGCGCGACATCGTCTATGTCTAACCGGTACCCCGATGGAAAATCATTTGGGTGAACTGTGGGCACTATTTTATTTCCTGATGCCAGGATTTTTATATTCACAAGAAATTTTTAATAAAAAGTACCGTCATCCGATTGAAAAACGCGGTGATCAGCAGTTAAGGCAAAAGTTGGTAAACCGCATTAAACCCTTCATTTTACGTCGCTTGAAAACTGACGTAGCCAAAGAATTGCCAGAAAAAACCACGATTGAAGTCAATATTGACATGAATGACCAGCAATCCAAGTTATATGAGGCTGTTCGTGCCACGATGCAGGAAAATATTCAGAAAATTGTGGCAGAAAAAGGCTTTAAACGTAGTCAAATTCAAATTTTAGATGCCTTACTGAAGCTACGTCAGGTCTGTTGTCATCCTAGCTTGCTGAAACTGGATTCAGTTAAAACCGGGCAGGCGTATTCTGCCAAACTTGAACAGTTGATGGATATGGTTGTTCCAATGGTGGAAGAGGGACGAAAAATTCTTATTTTCTCTCAGTTTACCTCAATGTTGGAGCTGATTGAACAACAGCTCCATCACGCAGAAATTGGCTATGTGAAGCTGACTGGGCAGACCAAAAAGCGAGATGAAGTCATTACAGCATTTCAGTCTGGACAAGTGCCGGTATTTTTAATCAGTCTAAAAGCAGGAGGGGTCGGTCTGAATCTAACTGCCGCAGATACGGTCATTCACTATGATCCATGGTGGAACCCTGCTGCTGAAGACCAAGCTTCAGATCGTGCATGGCGGATTGGACAGGACAAGCCGGTATTTGTGTATAAGCTGATTACCAATAAAAGCATAGAAGAAAAAATTCTTGCCTTACAGCAAAATAAAGCAGAACTGGCACAGTCTATTCTAAGTACCGATCATGAGGGCGAAGCGAAACTGACGGAAAATGACGTGATGAACTTGTTTGAGAAATTTTAGTTTGGTTTCAGATTACCCTAATCATCTGTAAGTATCTGAAAGTCTGGATGCAATTTTTTCCAATGTTCTCTTAATTTTTCTTTATGAACAGAAATCATAGGTAAGTCTAGTAATAGCACTGGCCATACTGACCGTGCTTTGTCCATGATCGCGTGAAGTTGTTTTTCAATAACACGCCATGGAACACCGACTTTTTCAGCCCATTGTTCAAAGTGTTTCATCTCAGCTAAATACCAATCTTTATTTTTGGCAAGATTTAATGCGAAATGACGCTCATTTTCAATATATACACTGGTCATTAATATATCGTATGCGGGAGATAATCTGGGTGCACTTTTATCATGATAAATCATACTCCAGTTTTTTAAGTGCGCATCTCCATTGGCGAGCAAAATATTGACGAGTAAGCGGCTGGCAAATTGCTGAATATCAAGAATTTTGTTATCTGAAAATTGATAAATGATCTTTCCTATCTGCTCATAATTTGTGGTGCTGTATTTCTGATGTGGATATGCGCCGAAGATCTGAGCAAAGTCTTCGATGTGAATAAGCTCTATAGTATCAGCAGTACTCTGTCTATCAAATCTTTTGATTGCGAAAGCATATTGCTCTTGGGGTAAATTTAATGGTGGCAGGTCTTGTAAGAGTGCCATATCCACCAAGCGAATCTCAGGGACATCTATGCCGACTGTTTTGGCAAGGCTCATCATAGAATACTCATTTAGTGGAACAAAACCATGTCTGGAAGAAGGAGTTTTGATAATCCAATCCCCTAATAGACTGGATTCTATTGCCTGTGCTAATGTAAAACGCCCATCTTTGGCTTTCATGGAAAACTTCATTTGGACGCCAGCCAAGGAAAACTTATTATCTGTTCGAATCTCTTGCTTTAAAATCTGATCTGGATTCGAGATCTGCAGTTTGAATTTTATTTCATCTGGAATTTCTTCTGGATCTAATGGGGTCGCAATGAGTGCTCCAGGTAAGTCATGACCTAAAGCTGCCAATAACTGAAATTCATTGTCTATATGTACTTTAAGGCTTTGTGCAATGAGTTCGCGTAATGCGCCTTCTGGTAGCAAGTTTGATAGCAAGGGGTGTAAGCGCTGATGTGTAACATAAGTCTTTTCTAAAATCTTATCTGCTTGAGGATACAAGGGGGAAGTCAGCAAGCTCAAGGTCTGGCGTTGCTGATCAAATCGGAAAGAATCCGTAAAAACCAGAATATTTTTTCCGCTCTGAAATCCTGCCAAGTATCCAACGACAGCGTGATGTAATGTTAATTTCAGGACGGCAACAGTATTCATGGTTCCTCTCCTCCGAGAAGACCCTTCCATGGGTTAGTCATTAAGTCATCCTGATCTTCAATAGTGACTTTAATTTCATCATTCAATAATTGTCTAATCAAATGAACCTTATCATCAGGGATGAGCATCAGTTGAGCATTTAATCCTGCCGCGATAATTTCTAAGGTCTCTAATCGAGGGTTGCCCTGACTTTCCAGCTTTTGGTATTGCTGTCTTGAAATGCCTGTACGGGATTGCATATCAACTTGCTTTAAGCCCAATTGGGTTCGTCTTTTTTTGATTTGCTGAAGTAAAGACTTATTCATTGTAGATACATTTATTGCTTTTAGGTCATGTAAGAAACATATTAGTTTCTTTTATTGTGAAAAGCAATTTATGATTTTGTTTAATGTAGATAGTCTGACCATTGAAAATAAGGGGAATTATTAATGTGGTTCCGTTAATTAGACCACTCAATTCAGTTTTATAAGTGATAAATCCGCTCTAAATATTTAAATTATGCTGCCATTACTTTTAGTAAATGTTGATCATAAAATTCATCCGGTGTTGCCTTATTCAAACTTGAATGAGGACGTATCATGTTATAAAAATCCAAATATTCAGCAATTGATTGTTTCGCTTGTTTAACCGTATTGTAAGCCTTCAAATAGACTTCCTCATGCTTCACGCTGCGCCATAAACGCTCAATCATCACATTATCCATCCATCGTCCTTTCCCATCCATACTGATACGGATATTTCGCAATTTTAACTCATTCAAAAATGCCTCGCTTGTGAATTGACTGCCTTGGTCTGTATTAAACACCTCTGGACAACCATATTTCACAATTGCTTCTTGCAACGCATCTATGCAAAAGTCTGTTTCCATACTGATCGATACACGATGAGCCAGTACTTTACGGCTGTGCCAATCAATCACAGCACATAAGTAGACAAAGCCTTTAGCCATAGGAATGTACGTGATATCTGTACACCAGACTTGATTAGAGTGATCGATGACCATGTTTTTCAACAGATATGGGAAAATACGGTGTGCAAGATTAGGCTTACTGGTATTGGGTTTTGGATACAAGGCATGTATTCCCATCAAGCGCATTAAACGTCGGACTTTACGCCGACCTATTTGATGTCCTTGACGCTGTAGCATATCTCGTATCATTCGACTGCCCATAAATGGGTAGTCGAGATGAATTTCATCGATTAGACGCATCAAACTCAAATCAGTTGATGAAATCTCTTTGGACTTGTAATACAACGTAATGCGATTGATTTGAATCAATTGCGATTGTTGTCGTACCGAAAGTTGATGGGTCTTATCGATCATTTTTTGCCGCTCAGCTGCCCTATTTTTCTGAGCGCACCTTCTAAAAAATCAATTTGCAATGCCTGATGTCCTATCTTGGCATGTAAAGCTTTGAGGTCAATTTCAGGTTCTTGTTGTGCTGTTGGTCGTGAAAAAATATTGATTGATTGCTCAAGCAGTTGATTTTTCCAATCGATGATTTGGTTTTGATGTAAATCGAATTGAGTAGAAAGTTCAGCGAGTGTGTGGTCGCCTTTAATTGCTGCGAGAGCAACTTTAACTTTAAACTCTGCTGAATGATTACGACGTTTTCTTCGTGTCATGGTTGACTCCAAAAACAAGCATTTCCCATGCTTATTGGGGAGTAGATTATCACTTATAGGCGTGGTCTAAAATCCTAGCCCCACATCAATTATACTATTTTAATAGTTATATAATAGCGAAAACTGACTATATTTTACTATTAAAATAGAATTATGGGGGTGTTAAACACACAATGGAAATCATAAATAGATCAGTGATTTAATCAGTTTTAAGAAGTTCCTGTTGGTGTAATACAGCCATAGGTTTATGTACGGTATCAGGTGACATGTAATCCAACCCATTAAGCGGAATAGATAGTGGGCGCCCAATACATGCTAGATGTAAGCAAAATTTAAATGCAGCAAGAGCATGACCATCTTTTACTGAGTAGAGTTGTAGACGAGGAAATTCCTCTTGAGTTGATGGATGTTTATCTGTTGATGCTTTTGCTAATTTGAAAAGTTGAGGCTGTTGTTTAGCATCTAACTTTGTTTGCAAATCTTGTCCAAGTAAGTGCCAAAATTTGGCAGGAAATAAAGCCTTAACTTGGGAGTAAAAATGTTCGAGTTGATCGATATCCTTCCAGCGATAATGGATACCTGTGTGTGATGCGGTCACTCGATTCAAAAATATATTCAGGACGCATGCAATTTGTATTGGATTTTTACGAGCTATTTTCTGTAGATGTTCAAAAAAATAAGTCACCGCATGAAGCTCTTCAGCGCTATCAAGCATTGCTGGTTTTAAGTGGGTTGAGCTATCAATACCAAATAAACGGGGATTCCCTTTTTTTGATTTAATGTTTGCTAAATTTAGAGCATTTTCATACCAATAATTGACGAGTTCTTCTGGTAAGCACATACGTTGAGCTGCACTTTTAGGATCGTGAGTAGTCTCCAATATATTGAGCGTTTCATAGAAGCGTTGAAGTGAAATTTTAGAATCTTCTGTTCCAACAAAGAAAGCAAAAAAATCATGGGATTGATCTATTTGTAACGACAGTTCATCTAAAATGTCAGTAGCATTACTTTGAAGCCATTTTGTTTGATCGTTTAATAATATAGTTGCTAGAACGGCCTGGTTTTTTTCAAAATTAAAGTCTTTTTCATCATTTGTTATTTGCAAATTTTTAAACGTTGCATTGTGGCCCATAATTTTTTTAGCCAATTCATTAGGCATATCTGGATGATGTTTTAGTAGTTTTTGACCAGCTATGAGATAACTTAAATGAATATAGCTTTTGAATGTTACAACTGGCTCTATATGTCCTAAGAGATGTGCAATAACAAACCAATGGTTTTGTCCATGTTGATTTTGAAGTAGCTCGGCTCGAATTTTTTGATATTCGTTTTCGCTATAGTCAGTTAGCTTTTGCACAAGTGGTGCATATTCAGAGTTCAGTAAAAGCGATAAATGATTCGCTGTAGTGTGACGAAAAGAGTGAAAGGAGTAATGATGCCCTTTAAAGACCTGATTTAATATCAGTTTTAGGGGTGCGGTGACAGTGTGTTTATTCAGTTTTTTATTTTCATTCAAGTTGCTGAATAAATATAAACTTTTCTTATTTTCTAAGCGTTTTTCAACAACAAAATCGCTAAAGAATTGGTACTCATCATCTTTTAGCAAAGCGTAGGCAGGCACAATCCGTTCCGCACTATCAGTTTTGAGCAGATGTTGATTTCCTTGTTTTTTTGAACCATAAGGTTGGACCCAGATAGAAAATTGATCTAAACCCTCGATATCTTTTACACGTAATCCCAGTATTTCATTGATACGCATACCAGTTCGGTAAGCTAAAATATAAATGATTTTTAATAATCTATATTGATGGTCTGAGATGGATTGATCATGTAAGAACTGATTTAACTTCTTTAATATGACCTGGAAGGCTGTGTGACCTATGATGCGTGCCCGTGGTCGATTTTGCGATGCAATAAATTCAAGTTCGAAATCTTCTGCTTGAAAAACAATTTGCTGGAAGGTGTGAAAACGTTTCAACATGCGGATCGTTTGGTCTTTAGACTTCTTAAATTCGGGTTGATTGGCTTCGTCAGCAAGGCGTGTATTGCTGATGATTTGTTGATAAATTTTGGTCAGCAGATCGTTAACATCTTCATCGGCATCAATGTATTGTAAGGCATGAGTTAAAAAAGGTTCTGCGATCCGGGTGTAGTAGGTATAGATTGAACTATCTGCGATTTTTTGATTATCTTGAAATGACTTAGTGTACTGAGTTGTATCAATATCAAAAGTAGCTACTAGTTCTTTTATTTGCTCTGAATTTGGTCGATAGAGACTGATGAGCCACAAAATAATACGTTTAGAAAACTCATTAAACTGAGTCTGGTGTGTGAGACAAAATTCAATAATGAGTTCAACAATGGGCTGTTGCGTTGATGATGTGCGAATAATTTTCAGCAAGTTTTTATGAATAAATATTACATTTTCTACTGCTTCAGACGTATTGAGATCTGGTAGGGCTTTGGCTGTAGAAGAGACATTTCGTTCGATTTCATCACTTAATTGAGTTTTAAATTTTGGGAGAGCAAAGTTTTCAAACTCATGTTCAGATAAACCACAAGTGAGTGTTTTTTCTAACAAGCATTGTGATAATGCTGGGTCAATATCTGAATTTTTCAGTTGTAGCCAATTAAAATTGGCGTATTCACGTAAAAACTTAAAAGTCTTGTTGGTGTATGGATGTTTTATTTTTTGAAAAATGAGGTGCAGATACGCATTTACGTCTACACTAATGTCACGAATTTGCCTTGTATTGAAGTGAATGAGCCAGAGTCGTGTGAGTTGATCTGGAACAAAATTACGCGATTTTCGTATTGTTTTTTCATCAACAAATAGATCGCCATAGCTTGGAGAAAGTGGCTCTAAAAAGATGATATTTAAATCGCAAATTTTTTGGATTTTTATGGGATTCTTTAAATGTTCAAGTAATGCATTTAATGTTGCTGTTTGACTTAGTCCACCATATAGCATTGAGCAAAGCAGAATATTCCCAATAATTTCATCATCAGAAAAAGCGGAACTATCTTGAGCAAGAATCCAGTAATCCCACAGTTTTTCGAGGATGATGTCAATTTCATGACCGGCTTGGATCCAATCTAGGGTGAAAATTGGTTCATCGCGTTTCATCTCAAAGGTGAGATAAGGTAGTGGGAGGTCTAGGTTATTACTTTTATTGAGGTCTTCGATATATGTTCGGAAGAATTCATGAGCATATTTTTTCCAGGCAAGATTCGGTGCTTTACGTTTAATAAACTCATAAATTGCAGGATAAGCTTGAATTAAGTCTTCATTTGAGAATTTTTGCTCATCAAAGTACTGTCGGAGCTCTTGTTCTGCATCAGCTCGTAGGTTCTTTTCTAATTCATTACGTTGAAGTTGACGTCTATCTTCAGCATAGCGTTTTTTTGGGATTTTTTTATTGAATGATGACATGAACTTCAATCCCGCTAATTTTAAATTGATCTTTCATTTGCTCTAAAACATTCGCAATTTTAGAAAATTGAGATAGTGATAAACTGGAAAAAGGATGTGCTGCTTCTTGTTGCATGAGCTCATGTCCAAAGAGAGCTAAAATCTCAGGTTCGGTAATTTTATGAGTCAAAAATGCACGAGCTGTATGGCGATGCCAATTTGCATGATCAAGTCCTAATTCAGGATGGAAATTTTTGACTGTAGAAGGACTTAGTGGTTTCCACTCATCATCTTGGATGATTCCCAAAAAGGGCAGCTTACTTGCTTCTATTTGTTGTATAACACCATTTAAAGCTGGATGACTCATCATGATTTGAGTCGAAAAATATTCTAAAAATTTAAGGAATTTTTTTATCTCTTCAACTAAAAATGAACAAAGTGGGATTAGACGTCCGAATCCATTGCGGCCGCCTACTTCTTTGTCAGAAACCATCAAAATTTGGCGTTTTAAATTAAAGTTTTTAAGAAATCCAGGGAATTCAGCAACGGGGCGTGCTGCTGTAAAAAGAAGGAGGATATGCCATATCCATATGTTGTAGTGGTTGTATATAGCAATCAGATCGTCTTCAGCTTGTGAAAAAATATTAAACTTCAATACAGCAAAAATCTCTGTAATGACCTGTGGTTTTGGAGCTTTACGACTACCAAAATGAGTTATTGAATCAGGGAGCGAAGGTACACAACTTTCATATGTGCTTGCTACATCTGCACAAAGTGATTTTAGAATATCAATATATTGTGCATGTAATCGTGGAATATTCTGATGACAATAAGAAACAGATGATGACTGATTGGCATCAATCCCTGTGATTAAATCTGCGAGTTGTTTATTCCCTGTTTTTGCAAGAACCGTATGATGCAGTAGAGAACTCACTTTTACGACAGACAGTTTTGGAATCAATAATTCTTGTCTTAATTTGCGTAAATATTGCTGTATATCATCGAAACTAACCGAATCCATTTTGCGGAGATCCTCAATGAATAGATTCGAGATTGGAATGTCTAAATAGATCGTCTGATTAAGCAAGCTGTTTGAATACTCAAAATCACGGTTCTCAAATACATTAAATTTACTGCTTAAGAAGAACTGATCATTTTTATGGATCAATTTTTGGCGGTTATTTAAGTTTTTAGCTCGCTTGCTTTGTATATATAGCCACTCATTTACACTGTTGCCTGTTAAAAATGCGAGCATCAGGATCAAAGCACTTTTATTTTGATGTTCAGAGTAGTCCACATGAAGTCTTTTCAGTAGATGGTTCACGCTAGATGGATTCGGAAAAAAACTACTCGACGTGAGTAAATGTTCTTTGCGTTGAATATGTTTTGCAACAAGCGGTAGAACGTAGCTTTGACTCGTTTCTGAATGTGCTGCGAGTGGTGTGACGTCAGTTGGATTGACAACAATTTGCCGATTAATCGGCTCATCGATTAAGGTTTCTATATTCAGTGCTTTAGATTTGGCCCCCTTTTTGATTTCGATACTTTCTTCAATGAATTGTTCTTCATCAAGAAACTGATGTTGAAGCTGCGTATCGATACTTGCACGTGCAATCTTCGCTTTGTTTTTTAAAATGTAGTTAAAAGTAATCCGAATATCATTGAGTAGATTGCGATCAAACTCAGGCAATTCATCCGTATCTAATGTGATCAGATGTTGAATAAATTGCTCTAAGCTCAGCGTTAGATCTTTAAGATAGACATTCCAGAGGCGTTTATATTCTTCTGTATTATGATATTTTTTTTCAGTATCTAAATTTTTATTTGCAGTCCTAAAGCGCTGGAATAAGCGCTTTACGGTATTGAAGTGTTCTGTGTGTGCTTGTTTAAAAAGCTCTGGTTTAAGCTCAGGAAGAGCAATTAAATAAATTGCCGCTTTTAAAACTAGAATATTCCAGGTTAAGGCATTTTCTTCTGACTTTGCTAATTGTGCAATTGAGTTCACATACCAAGTAACGGGTGTTGCACTAACAGTATGTTTTCGAGAGGAGACCAAGGCAGCGGGTCTAGCAACAACAGAATTAGTTTGTAGATCAAAATCTAATAGATCGAGATTCAGCTCCTTCAGATATTGATCAGTGGGGTGTAAAGTCAGTAAATCAGCAATATATTGAATATGTTCTGCACGGTTGAACTGCTCATTACCAAAGAGTTTTTCCAGTGTCTGTTTTAATGATACCCGCGGAATATCAGCAGCATTTTGATGGTTTGGGTTATATTCTGACATTATGCTTTCCATAGCTGATCTGGCGTGAGAACGAAGTCCACATTGTTTAAAAGTTGTTGCACAATTCCACTGGTTTGTTGCAGTTGATCAAAAATCTTCTGTCTTTGCCGGTTTATAACTTTATTTCGATAATTCAGCTGATTTCGTGTGAATGAGAGTAGTTTTGCTAGCAGGTCTAAGCTCATAGTACGGTGAGGTTTGAAAGAATTTTCTTTGTTTAAAGCCAAGATAACTTCATATGAGATATGTGCATTGATCAGCGATTGCATTTTTGCAGGATTCATTCGATCCAGATCATGGTGATAAGAGGCCAGAAATCTCATGAATTCCAAACTTGCCTCTTTTTTTAATAGCTCAATTTTGTCCTCATCTTGAGGAAAAGAATGGACGAGTAAGTTGATATTCTTAGGTGTGTTCTTAGACCAATATAAGTGCCACTGACAGGCATTTGCGATGGTATAGCCAGATCTATTAGGGTCTTTCCAGACACGGATTTCAGGGTAAGAAGTCAATATTGATAGATCAGCTTTTAAGGATTTGAAAGCCTCTTGATAGCAAAGATAAATTCCAGAAAAATCAGGGTGGATACTGATTTGGATTTTATTAAAATTTTTGCACAACAATTTTTTAGGTGTGCCAAATTTTTCATTGAAATCAAAAGCGGTTTCCATAGTCCTTCATAAGTGTAAAAAATAATCAAGTGAATATTCTTATAATTTTTTGAAATATTAAACAAGATTGATCTACCCTATATTTTGTGTATATTTACAAACTATATACAATATATTGTGATTTTTTATATTTTTAAGAACGGGGTCACAACTTATAGCAATGCTATTTATTTTAAAACTAAGAGTTTCTTAATATGGAAGTTAAACAATAGAAACAGGTAGAAGTCATTACTGATGTTTTATGTGATGTATGCAACCAATCAACGAAACTAGAGTTTGGAACGTTATCGGCGCATTGGGGCTATGGTTCCAAGCATGACGGGGAAAGATATGAATTGCAGTTATGTGAGAAATGTTTCTTTTATGCCTTGGCGACATTAAGAAAAGAGCGAGCAGATGAGTTTATGTTTGATGAAAATTTTGACCCTTCAACACTAGATGGGTTTGGGTTGAAGTGAACCTATCACGCGACAGGTTCTAAGAATCCAAAAAATACTGACTCAGATCCAAGCCAGCAACTTCATTTTTAATGGCGAGTAAGCGATTCAGGAAAAATATTTTTCTTTGCTTCGAGGTCACTGAGTTCGGAAAAGGCCTGAATACCGCCTGCGGCTTTAATTCCATCTAAAGCGACAGATAGAGCTTCCTGATCTGACGGGAATGTTTCATCCCATACCGTAGAAGTACCATTTTGGTTTACCACTTCCAGTGTCCAGTCACTATCGGGTAATCGATAAATTAGAACTTCAATTTGCTCATTATCCTCTTGTAAAATTTGAGACAAGGGAGAATCGATTAAATCATTTTCATCATAATCCATAGTACTGTCATTATCAGACATCAGCGGCAGCCTTTATTGTATTTAACATCCGTCCATAGTAATGAATGAATTAAATTTTGCCTAGCAGTGGATATTATGGGGTACAAAGAATGGCTAAATTCAAAAAATAATTGCCCCGACAATAAAACAAAATAATCCAAAAATTACCCAAATCCAGACATTCGATTTAGGTTTCTCAGTATGTGATGTATAGAGTGGTTGTTGTTCCTGAGCAGGAATTTTTTGGTTGCCTGCTCTTTTTTTATAGGGTTGGTGCTTGGAATAGGATAGGCCTGTGCCTGGAATACCAACGCTGGTTCGGGTGCCTTTTTTGCCAATATTTAAAGAAGCGCCGGGTTTGCCAATGCTTGCACTGCTGATGCCTTTATGCGTCAGATTGATTTTTAATCCAGGTAATATTTTAATACTCTTGCGAAATCTGAAGCCCATATTTTTTCCATTTACAAGAACCAGTTTGGTTTCTATCTGAGTTGTCCAGATAAAGTGAAATAATAGTTTGATTCATTCATAGGACTGATCATTTGACTTATCTAGTGAAATATCAGTATGTTCTTTAACATAAGATATTGGCTTTTAGACAATGAATCAAACATCAAATTATTACAATCAACATGCTCAAGCATTTTTTGAAAATACCTATCAGGTTGAGATGGAAAGTCTTTACGCACCATTTCTAAGATATTTGCCCGAACAGGCATTGATCCTGGATTTGGGCTGTGGCTCGGGGCGGGACACTTTGGCATTTAAGAAAAAAGGCTATCAAGTTGAGGCAATTGATTATTCTGCCGAGCTTGTTGAAAAGGCGAGAGAGCTGACAGGCATCAATATACGTCAGCAAAGTTTTTATGAGCTGAATGAAGTAGCTAAGTATGATGGTATTTGGGCCTGTGCTTCTCTTTTGCATTGTGAAAGAGATCGCCTGACTGAAGTGCTGGCGCGCATATTTAAAGCATTAAAGCCAAATGGTGTGTGTTATATGTCTTTTAAATATGGCGATACAGACCGTGAGAAAGAAGGGCGCAGCTTTACTGACTTGAATGAGCAGCAAGCTTACGACTTACTCAAACAAATAGATCAGGCTTTACTGTTACAGCAATGGATTACTGTAGATAAACGTCCAGACCGTACAGAAGAGTGGATCAACGTAATATGGAAAAAGCAATCACATGCTTTTGATTATTACCCACAGCGTTTATACAGTCGTGCCGAGTTAATGAAAGAGCCCTCTTTGATTCCTGCAGAACACGGGATTTATTTTTGGTGGTTCAAAACAAATCCACTGGGAATCCCAACAAAAAACTGTATAACGTATCAAGAATACACTTTGTTGTATGTTGGCATATCGCCTGACAAAAAGACTAAACCAAATAGTAAATCAAACTTGAGAATACGGCTTAAAACACACTTTACAGGTAATGCAGAAGGTTCAACACTAAGACGAACATTGGGCATACTTCTGGCTGAGATGAGTGGGTATCCGCTTAGAAGAGTAGGGTCAGGTAATCGCATGACTTTCACGCATTCAGGTGAGCAATGGCTGGATGCATGGCTTGAAGATAATGCATATGTGTCCTGGATAATTTGTGAAGAACCTTGGAATGTTGAGGAAAAGGTTTTTGAACAAACGATACTGCCACTCAATTTGAAAGGTAATCAGCACGAGTTTAAAAAAACCCTTTCAGCTATGCGTAAAAAAGCCATTCAAAATGCGAAAATGATGGAAATCGCTACGGAAGCAGGATTACAAAGACAGGTGAAGCTTCAACATGTGGCAGGATGATCACTTTATAGAAAATAATAAACCTACACCCAACGAGCAGCTGAAATTCTTGAAGCATATTCAGCAGATATTGCAGTCAGGGACTTTTACTTCGACATATAAGTTTGCTTTGCTGATAAGTATCACGCGTCTGGCGATTGAACAGGGTCAAGATACCGGTGCTGCCTTGCATTTGGAATATCAGGATATTGCTGAAAAGTTTATTGACCTGTACTGGAAACAGTCACTACCGTTTCAGTTTAACCAATATGAGCCTTTTATCCTTAAACAAGCCACTGGACAGCAGGCAAAAATCATCAGTGAAATCCAAAAGGCACAGCAACAATTCAAGACCTTGGCCGCACTGAGAACAGATGTACTTTACTGGAACAGGCTAAAGCGAACAGTGGCAACAACGGTAAGGCAAATGCCGGTGTTATATTTGCAAAACCTGAATAGTCAAACCATAGAGTTTCTCTATAGTCTTGAAGATTCCCAGCAGTCCCTCAAGCTATTGCCCAAGGTGATGTATTGCTTGAGACAGTTTAGTGAAATTATTGAAGAGTTGTGCCAGAAGCGCTGGATTGATTTTGTCCGGTTGAATAAGCAGAATCTGGTTGTATTAGATGGGTTACCTGACCTAGATGAATTCATGTTTGCACCGAGTCGTAACCAACTAGGACAGATTGCAGACTTTCTGATTGATCTACAGCAATGCCAATGTTTCTATTGCGGTAAAAGCCTAAAGAACTCTAAATATGCAGTGGATCACTTTATTCCTTGGTCTTTATATCCTGCCGATACCGGACATAATTTTGTCCTAGCGGATGAAAAATGCAACTCACAAAAAAGTAATTATTTAGCATCACAGCAATTCTTACATCAGTGGCAGGAGCGTAATCATCTGCATGATCAATCTATTATTCGAGAGATTTCTCAATTAGGTTTTCTAACCGATCTGCAACGTTCGCATCGGGTTGCCGACTGGGCGTATAAGCAGGCAATAGAGAATGAGTATTTAGTTTGGTTGGGTGGAAAAGATAAAAAGATATTAGCCCAAGTGTATTAAAGAATTGATTTTCAATAGATATATTTAAGTATTTGAATGTAATAAAGATATAAAGCACCTTAGTAGTGCTTTATATCTTTGGGTGTGTGCATTTGTTCTAACCTTTCTAAGACGGTAGCAGAGAACGGTTGCCAATAGTTCCATGAACGATATTTTTGATCAAAACGGCCACCACCTTCATTCCGCCATTGCTTTAGAATTGCAATGATTTCGGGGTTGTAAATACAATTCACGGATAGCATTCCACTCGAAAATTTGCGAGCACGTACCCATATTCCATTGATGGTAAATTGATAATCTTCCCAAGATGAAACATTAGGAGTCGTGTTTGTTGCGAGTTGTTCAGTTACTTCAAGTGGATTTTTAGATATTTTCCCTTCAACTCCATTTTTAATCACTTTAGGGGCTTGAGGATAAAGCCAACTTTTATGATCCAGACTTTCAAGGATCAGTTTCTTTGCTTGTTCACTTGGTATTACAAGTTCAGCCTGTAATAAGCTCGATAAATCAATCTCTAAGGTATTAACGTTCATTGATTCAATGATCTTAAGTTTATTCTCATCAATAAAATGTGTGACAGCAATTTCAATAAATATTGGTTCATCATTGTAATAACAGGCTAAATCAGGACGAATTAACCCTAAGTGAAATTCAGGAATAATTTTGTCAAATGTCCACCATGCAGCTTCATTGTCTTCAGTATTTGGGACCGCAGGAAGCATTAAACCCATAGATTCTAAAATGACTTCTTTGGCGTATTTGTGTAGTACAGATTCTGGATTAATGTTGCAGCTTTCCTTATTGCTGGCATGTGCAAAATGATGCTCTTTGATATCACCTTTGCGTGCAATGACAGTTTCACCGCATTCAAAACAAGTACATTTACATGCTAAGCCACGTTCAACATTTTCTATTTGGACCAGATTATTATTTTCATTGAGAGCAACATACATAGTCATGAGTACAAATCCTTTAGCAAGTTAATTTACTCTTCTACTATGACTGTGATTTAATCGCTAAAACACCGTATTAACAGGGGTAATACGGGTAAGTGGGGTGTATAAGTGACTGAAATAGAAATAAAAGTACTAAAATTATTTTATGGTTTACTAGTGAACCAGCCTACGATCAACAGGGCGTATGATTGTTTAAAGGTGTTATTTGAAAAAACAATTGAGAGTTATGAGAGTGGTTTTGAAGAGAAAGTTACTTACTCCAGGCAGCAATTGAAAGTTGCTGTTGATGGAAAATTGTCAGCGGAAAGAATGGATTCTAAAGAACTTGGAAAATGGATCAATGACTCACGATTAAATGATTTTTTAAAGTGTGTTATTCACCGGCACAGTGCAGTGTTTGATGAGCTTGGATACATCCCATTTGTAAATACAAATGATACTAAGGGTGGGAAGGGGAATGAGCGAATATATTGGTTGGAAATAAAAAAAATTACAGCTAAAGTTGATGAAGATAATCAGAGTCCTGAAGATAATATTGTTCATTATGAGCGAAATAATCCTGCCGACATTCAACTGTCGTGGTTTTATAAATTCATTTTTAAAAATGGCGAGTTACAAAATAAGAGCTTGAGAGGACTGGTAATGATTACCGTACTCTTTGGTAGTGTGATTGGCTGGGCTATTTATGTTTTTATTTTTTCATTGGTATTAGTTAGTGATGAACAATCTTTTACATCGTTGGACTTATTTTGGATTAGTTGTCTGATTTTCTTTTCATTTATTATGTTTAAGTACTGGGCAATTCCGTTATGGAATTTACCAGAGCATCGTGTAATTAAAGCCCCTATGAGTTTTATTTCATTCGCTGAAGATCATGCTGATCTTGAAATGTATCGGGATAAAGAGAGAAATCAAATTACTCGGGTGACAAAGTTTAAAGGTACATGCCCGATATGTGCTTCTGATGTCCTCTTAAAGAGTGGGAAACCAGATCAAAAGATGCCTTTAGTGGGACGGTGCGTTGAGAGTCCTTTTGCACATGTGTATAGTTTTGATCGTGTGACACTGAAAGGTGAGCAACTAAAATAAATCATAATTTACATGGGTAAATTGTTATATGTAAATGTGATTTTTAAAAATAAGTGGGCGATTGTACAGCCACTACATTTAAACATGAAATGTTTGAAAAGTAAGAGGGGTTGGACTCGACCTCACAAACTTGATAAGAGACGGTCTTATTTTGATAGCTATTCAAAATGCTTAATTATTACAGGCCTGTCTTATCTAAGTCTTATGCTTATAGTAAGATTCTCATTTATCTAAAAAATATTGTCTATGAAAAAAATTGCTGTTGTTGCTGCCGTAATCAAACATGAAGATAAAATTTTATGTGTACAAAGAGCACCATCTAAATATGATTATATTTCTTTGAAATATGAATTTCCTGGTGGGAAAGTTGAGCAAGATGAAACGCCAGAGCAAGCAATTATTCGTGAAATTCAAGAAGAATTAAACATGGAGATTGTAGTACATTCACATCTTATTACGGTTGACTATGACTATCCTGACTTTAGTATTTCTTTGAATACATTTTTATGCCGTACCAATAATAAAGATTTACAGTTATTAGAACATGTGGATTATCAATGGTTGACTACTGATGAACTAACTACTCTCGATTGGGCAGCAGCAGATTTACCTATTGTTGATAAGTTGCAAAGAAAATGATTCTAGATGCATTGAGTAAAGGGTTAATTACAAGCTTCATTGATCAATCTTCCTATTCAGAAGATATTTATCAAACTAAGTTGGTACAAAATAATTATCCATTAGAAAAAGTGATCAATACCTTTGAAGGTGAATTAGAACATTGCACAAGGTTTTGGTTCACTACAGCTTTTTTGAGCATGAGTGGTTTTAATACACTTTATTCTTTGCTAGAGAATTTACAACGCAGGAATGTTCCTGGTCGAATTTTAGTTTCTCAGTATCTTAATTTTACTCAACCAGATGCACTAAAAAGACTAAAAAAGTTTAAGAATATTGAGGTCCGTATCGATACGAAATCTGATTTACATGCGAAAACCTACCTATTCCAGCGTGAAGATCATATAAGTGTGTTGTTAGGTAGTAGTAATTTAACTGCTAATGCATTGAGTAAAAATGAAGAGCTCAATATTTTTATTCGAGCTCTGCCTCAAAGTAAAATTATGCAAGATATGCTGCTTAAAAAAAAGACTTTATTTAATGATGCACAAGAATTGACTGACGAGTATTTAGCACAATATAGTGAAATATATCAGGCCCAAAAACACTTTGTTCAGAAACTACCACAACAGAACATAAAGCTTTCTAGTTCAATTACACCTAATTTAATGCAACAAGAAGCCTTGAGTAGTTTGGAAAAATTACGAGAGGGCAATGTTTCTAAGGCTTTACTCATCTCTGCAACAGGTACAGGAAAGACTTATCTTTCGGCTTTTGATATACGCAATTTCAGAGCAAAAAGTATGCTTTTTATTGTGCATCGAGAAAATATTCTTCTTGATGCACAACAGACTTTCAAAAATGTATTCGGGACCGATTTTAAATCTGCTATTTTTTCAGGATCTAATCGAGATATAGCTGGGTACAATAATGTTTTTGCCACTATACAGTCTTTATCTAGAGATCATCATTTAACTCAATTTTCACCAGAGGCTTTTGACTATATCGTAATAGATGAAAGTCATCGTTCAGGCTCTGCTAGCTATTTAAAAATTTTAGAATATTTCAAACCTAAATTTCTTTTAGGTATGACCGCGACTCCAGAAAGAAGCGATGGTATTGATATTTTCAAAGCATTTGATTACAACATAGCCTATGAAATTAGGCTTAAAAAAGCCATGGAATGTAATCTCATTTGCCCTTTTCACTATTTTGGAATTTCAGATTTAGAAATAGATGGAGAGCTGATTGATGATAATACTGATTTTGGTCATTTAATTAGTGATGAGCGTGCTCGAAAGATCAAAGAAGCTTCAGATAAGTTTGGTACAGATAACGGCGAATTAAGAGCCTTAGTTTTTTGTTCTAGCGTTAAAGAAGCGAAAGAGCTTGCAGGGAAAATGAATCTCTTAGGGATTCAAAGTATAGCTTTAAGTGGTGAGAATAGTACGGAACAGCGAACAGCTGCGATCGAGTCAATCAGCTCGGCAGATAATCATCGTATTGAAATGATTTTTACGGTTGATATTTTTAATGAAGGAATTGATATTCCTAAAATTAATCAAGTAATTTTTCTACGAGCAACAGAGTCATCGATTATTTATGTCCAACAATTAGGTCGTGGACTACGAAAAACTGCAACTAAAGAATACCTGACCGTTATCGATTTCATTGGCAATTATGAAAAGAACTTTCTAATCCCAATGGCTTTATTTGGTGACAGCTCATTTAATAAGGATCAATTGCGCAAATTAGTGACGAGTGGTGGTTCATTATTACCAGGTGCATCGACGATTCATTTTGATGAAATTGCTAAAGAAAAAATCTTTGCTTCGATTAATAATTCTAATTTTCAAATGAAAAAAGATTTAGTGAATGATTACAAGTTATTAAAGACTCGGCTTGGTCGTATGCCGATGATGATGGATTTTCTACAAACCGATTTGCGAGATCCATTTAGTTTTGTTAATTATGCAAAATCTTATTATTCCTTTATAAATCCGATAGAAAAAATTACACCAACTTTAAATGAGTTCGAAGAGGCGTTATTACAATTCTATGCTCTAGAAATTAACAATACAAAGCGTGTACTAGAATCATTGCTTTTAGAGAAAATTATTCAATATGATCAAGATG
>NZ_JADKPY010000040.1:0-15683 GCF_015351505.1 Acinetobacter sp. SK-43 | reverse complement strand
GTGAATACTCATCAAAGTAAATTAATTTCAAAATACTGCGAAATAAAAAAGCCCTTGTATCAAACAAGGGCTTTTTTATTAATTTGGCAGAGGATCAAGGACTCGAACCTTGACGAACGGTTTTGGAGACCGTCATGCTACCATTACACCAATCCTCTATAACAACTTGATTAACTTATTTAGTCGTTAATCACTAAAAAGTAAAAGATTACTTTTTAAAATTTGGTGGGGGCGAAGAGACTCGAACTCTTACACCTTGCGGCGCTGGAACCTAAATCCAGTGCGTCTACCAATTTCGCCACGCCCCCGATGGATGTGTATATTAGTGATAAACTTTCTTGCTGACAAGCCTTTTTTATAAAAAAACCATGCATCTGAAAGCTAATGCTTTTTTCATGAGCAAACGAAATTTTTAACCAAATAAAAAAGCCCTTGTATTTAACAAAGGCTTTTTATTAATTTGGCAGAGGATCAAGGACTCGAACCTTGACGAACGGTTTTGGAGACCGTCATGCTACCATTACACCAATCCTCTATAACCGTATGATTAATTCATTTCTGATTTAATCATAAAAAAAGCAAGATAACCTTGCTTCTTAAATTTGGTGGGGGCGAAGAGACTCGAACTCTTACACCTTGCGGCGCTGGAACCTAAATCCAGTGCGTCTACCAATTTCGCCACGCCCCCGATGGGTATGCATATTAGTGACAAAGCGGCTTTATGACAAGACTTTCTGATAAAAAACCAATTCAAGTGAACATATAATATTCAAATCAAAGATTTATGTTTATTTTTACAACAAATTTATTGTTCGAATCGCATTTTTTAGCTCTGTAACTGAGCCAAAGCGTTCATCAATTTTTTTCTTTAATAAACCATCAAGTATCGGCAAAAAGCACTTTAGTGAATCTGGAAGTTTGATCTGCAACTCTTGGCAATGCAGTATTGCCCAATCATGATAGGTTTTTGCAGATAATCTCGATTGACAGAGCCATTCATATAGAATAATTCCAAAAGCGTATAAGTCACTTTGTACAGACTTGGGTTGACCATGAAACAGTTCAGGTGCCATGTAATGCGGTGTCGCGGTCAATAATTTCTTCGGACTAATAATTCGTTGACTCTGCTCAAAATCAATCAATCTACAGGTATCTAAATAACGCCTAAAATGCTCTGATTTCAGATCACCATGTATCCAACCACTTTGATGAAGTGCTGCAAGGGCATTTAAAGCAAGTAAAATTTGTTTTCTGATCTCATGCAGATCATTTTCAGGACTAAATTTTATAAAAAAATCGTTCGTATCTAACGTTAATAGCCCTTCTCCACTTTGCCTCGTTTCATTTAAAAAATTCAGCTTGGATAAATCAATAACGCTATAAGGGACTAAAAAATCCGAACTAGCAATCTTATTTTGGTGATAAAACTCTAATTCGGCGTTAAATGAATCTTCTAAAACTTGGTTGTGTTGCTCAACATGAAACTTTAGCCAATATTTTTTATGACCTTGAGTTAATGTATATAAACGCCGTCCATATGAATGGCTTTTTTGTTTGGTCTGTAACGCTATCTCATCAAACGAATGATCTAAGTCAGAGATCAACATAATAGAATTCATTCTGCTGCTTATTTTCTTGCTTACGTAATGATGCCAAACAATGTTCTATTGTTTTACCGATCCGCGCATGCGTTTCTATTGAGGTGATTTTTGGCCATGTTGCTCGCTCACCTTCTTGCTGCAAAATCTTGAAAATCCTAGGTCGAGGATTTTTTAACATATAGTTATAGTGGCGCAAACCATATTTAGCGATGATATTTACATCACCATAATAACGCTGTCCAAGTATGCCATAGCCATGATCAAGTACTCGACGGATTGGGAAAAAACCTCCCATATAGTTTCGTGTTAAATCCATCACTTCCATCGCAATCGCTTTCCCTTGATGACGGACAATGCGTTGAGGCCAACTTAATACATCTCTACGAAAACGATCTGTGTCGCTCTGCATAAATGGCACAATATGAGGATTCACCTGACTGGCGATGGTGTAGTTAATATTATAAAGACGCGCCATTTTTTCCTGAGGAAAATCACTACGCATACTCCCATCCACCCATTTTGTCTTTGCCATATAGGGGGTATGTTGTCCATCATAACGCTTACTGGTTAGATGCACTGGCGGAAATAATACAGGTACGGCACAAGATGCTAACACTGCGCTCCAAACCAAAACATTAGGTGCAGTTAATGCATTCATAATTCTAGGATTTTGAGCAGTATTATGCGGTGCTACGACAATATTAATATGTCGTTTAGATTGTTGATATGCCTCAGCAAAAGTTAAATCACCCAAATTATTCATTAAGAATTTTTTGAGATACATCACATCAGCCAAACCACCATGCCCTTTAATTAGCTCAGTCACGGTGCGAAAACGGAATGCATCACTAAAAAAATGCTGTCCACCAAGCAACTCAGGGATCTTATCGTTCTTTGAAACACCAAGCATACCTGTCATAATCGCTCCCGCACTCGACCCAGACAGAACACTTGGCATCAAATCTTGCTCAAATAATGCTTTACACACGCCTGTATGAAACAAACCCAAAGTTGCCCCTCCAGAAAACATGAGAGCAGGTTGTCCATAGGCTTTTTGGCATTCTTCAAAGAATTGAATTTTCTCTTTTAATTGGAAAGTTATACATTCGCTCGAGGCGAGATATTGAAAACAATCACTCACAAGTTCTACATAGTTTTCAATAATTTTTTTTGTTCCTACATATGTCTCAGCAAATAACATCGGATGACCAATATTTGCAAAATCATAAGACAATCCTTCACGAAGAACATAAATTAAATCAAGTGTTCGATGTTGAGTACGATATTTTTTTAATAAGGTGTATCGATTTGATAATGCTTCAGCATCAAAATAGGGCGACTGATTATCGTACTTCCACTCCTCTCTGCCAGATTCCTCATCTAGTTTTAGCGCGATTTCCTTCCATTCTTGATAACTTCTAGCATGCTGCAAATCCTCTTTTAGGACATCAACCCGATGTTTTTGATAGCTATTTTTCTTTTCTCTTACTTTGTTTAGCATCGTCTGTCCTATCCCGTCTTCATTTTTTATTCATGCACTTATACAATGCAAAAACCTACTTAAACAATCAAGTATAAATTCTTGTTATTGTGCATCGTTTTGATGATATTTCCTTTATTTTCGTGCAAGCAGTGCTAGTATCAATCTTCATTAATCACTGAGTTTTGTGTGTTTTTATGGCTATCTTAGACTTACCAGAATCTATTCTTGCATCTTTGTCGAATGTTTTGACTCAATTACAGCATGTTCTGCCACAACCGAAGCAACCGACTGATTTTTCTGCAATCGCATTTAAATGGGAAAATCAAGAACTGATCGCCATACAACAACCTAAAAAAATGTATCTGGAAGATCTAAAAGGAATAGAGCGTCAAAAAGATAAAATCATTCAAAACACCTTGCAGTTTTTAAATGGCCTCCCTGCCAATGATGTTTTATTAACAGGTTCTCGTGGCACAGGAAAATCCTCAATTGTTCGTGCTTTACTGACAGAATACTCTGATCAAGGACTACGTTTAATTGAAATAGAACGTGATGATTTATCTGATTTACCCAAAATCCAAAAACTCATTGAACAACGTCCTGAGAAATTTATTGTTTATTGTGATGATTTAGCATTCAACGCAGAAGATGAAAATTATCGCAGTTTGAAAAGCGTGCTAGATGGTTCTCTTCAATCAGGTTCGAGCAATTTTATTATTTATGCGACGAGTAATCGTCGTCACCTTCTACCTGAATTTATGCATGAAAATACCCCAGTACGGAAAGTAGACGTACCTCAATACACTGAATTACATCCACAAGAAGCGATTGAAGAAAAAATATCTCTTTCAGATCGTTTTGGAATGTGGCTTTCATTCTACCCAATGGACCAGCAACTATATTTGAAAATCGTTGAACATTACATTGTTAAAGCAGGCTTAGAATATAACGATATTGTTCGAGGCGAAAGCTTGAAATGGTGTCAAGCACGAGGGCAACGTTCTGGTCGTGCAGCATACCAATTTTCTAAACACTGGATTGGTTCAAAAAATTTAGAAAAGTTAGCGAATAAAGATCAAACATAAACGCCTCAGATACTTAACTTGCTTCTTAATAGCACTCGCAATTGTTTCTTCTTCATTAAATTTTATAAAAACTAGGAAACAATTGCGTTGTCAAAGAACTCTGATGTCAATTAGAAAAACCATATAAATTTCATGTGACTATAAAACAACACCACCTGGTAAGTCAGCATAATTCTCTTTCTAACATTTCCGATAATCATCTAAAACAAACAAATTTCGCTAGCAGATTAGTTTACTTTTCTATAATATTAGGTAGATCGGTATACCCAATATTAAATTATGAGTACAAAGTCAGTCAAACAAAAGATCTTAGATGCAGCATCTATCCTGTTTTATAACGATGGGATTACCAATACTGGTATTAATAGCATTACAGACAAAGCGCAAGTGGCGAAAATGTCGCTCTATAATAATTTCCCCACGAAATCAGATTTGATTAGCTGCTACATCGAAGCCCGTCATCAAGAATGGTTAGAATTATTTGAAAAAAGGAAAGCTCAAATTCACTCACCTATTGATGGCATTCTCGCTATTTTTGATGCTTACCATGATCATGCAGAGTTTGCCTATGAAAAAGGGTTTAGGGGCTGCGGCTTGTTAAATGCAGCAGCTGAGTTTCCTGCTCATAGTCCTGAGCGTCTAGCAGTCAAAAAGCATAAAGATGAAATTGAAAACATTGTTGCTGGGTATCTAATGCAACAATTTGAAGATTCTAAGAAAGTCCAAGAACTTGCTCTTTTAATTTCTTTTATTTTAGAAGGCTCAATTGCTAGAGCTGGTTTAGAAAACTCAAGCGACAAAGTATTTGCAGCGAAGCAAATGGTTCAACGATTATTAGAACAAGAGATTAAAAATTGAATAGCAAAACTTCAAACCTCAGCTCCCACTCTGGTTTTATTGCAGTTTTGATTGCCTCAATTTTATGGGGTACTACTGGAACTGCGGCATCTTATGCGCCTAATTTAAGCCCTCTTACAATAGGAGCAATTGCAATGGGTGGTGGTGGATTACTACAAGCCTTGCTCGCTCATAAAAAGATTTTAGATCATCTACCACAAATCAAGTCTTACTACCCTTTGCTTCTGATTGGAATGATTTCAGTAGCCATTTATCCTCTCGCTTTTTATAGCTCAATGCGTATGGCTGGAATTACGATTGGAACGGTAGTCTCGATTGGGTCGGCACCATTATTTACAGCTTTATTAGAAAAAATTTTCGATAAAAAAGCACTTTCATTGAAATGGTTTATTAGTTTTATTTTTGGCGTTATCGGAGTATTACTTTTATCTGTGGGCGAAACACACTCTCATGGACCAACACAAAGCATTTCGACAGATCAAAAAAACATTGGAATCATTCTCGGATTGATTGCAGCTCTCACCTATTCACTATACTCATGGGCTGCTAAAAAAATGATTGATCGAGGTGTAGATTCAAAAACATCAATGGGTTTAATTTTTGGTTTTGGCGCTTTAATCTTATTACCAACATTATTTTTTACGGGTTCAAACCTCTTTGATGAGTCTGTAAATCTTTATGTTGTTGCCTATATGATGTTGATTCCAATGTTTCTGGGCTATCTACTATTTGGGTATGCACTAAAAATGATCTCCGCAAGCACAGCAACTACGCTTACTTTATTCGAGCCACTCGTTGCTGCTTTATTCGCAGTTCTTTTAGTCGGTGAGCAATTAGCACCGATTGGTTGGGTTGGCATGGTTTTGATTTTTGTTTGTTTAGCCGTGTTGTCTAAAACAGACCGTCCAAAATAATTTCGAGTTTCAACCAATATTAAATAGCATAGAGCTATGATCAATAATTCAATATAAAAATTTAAATCGCAGATGCAGAAAATAAACTTTCTCTGCATCTGTTTTTTCTAATACGTTAGTTACTTAGATCAATATTCTTGCGCTAATTTTTCCAAAGTAAATAACATTTTTTTCACCACACTTCTTTTATGCTGCAACATATTTTTGATATTCGCTGGATTGAAACCCGTTAATTTCGCAATACCACGACTGGTCATATATTCACCAGTTTTCTCAAAATGCTTTTCACTCAAAAGTGTTTTGGCATTCGAGAATCTAACCGCTAACTTATAGTCACTTAGTTCAGACCACGCACCTGTTTTATATTCTTGAAAATCAAATTCTTTCTTCTGTTGAGCTGGTTTATCACGAAGAATATTACTCAAACGATTGATAATGATTTTTTCTTCACTTTGTTCAATTAATTGATAAAGTTCAGTTTCTTCAAATGAACGGCCCAAAGAAAGATCTTTTTTATATTGTTCAATCACTTTCTCTTTTGATGTCTCGTTCTCATCACCTTGTTGAATGAGGCATAGAATCTTATATAAAGATTCTAATCGACCACATGTAAAAATATAAGAAATCTTCAACTTGTACTCCGCTATGAGTTTTAGCTCATCAAAATAAATAATTTATTCGACACTTTAACACGATAGCTGTAGCTCCTGAGCTTCAAGCTACACATTAATCAATGATTTGATCTTTAAATGTCTTAACTTAGAACAGATATAAGATATTTAACCAACCAAATATCAGGTCGGTTCTAAGTCTGTCATCGGCCATCTAGGTGTAGTTGTGACCGCCAAACCATCTTGTTGCCCTGCTTTTAAACGTTGATAACCAGCAAAGGCAATCATTGCACCATTATCTGTACATAAGGCAGGTTCAGCATAATAAACTTGCGCTTTGATCTTTTTCAAAGAGGTTTCTAATTGCTCACGTAAGCGAACATTCGCACTCACACCTCCAGCAATCACCAATCGTTTCAAACCAGTTTGCTTCAAAGCTTTCACTGATTTTTTAACCAAAGTATCAACGATTGCTTCTTGGAAAGAAGCTGCGATATCTGCATCACGATTTTCTTCACCCAATTTTTTCAACTGAACAGAAACCGCAGTTTTCAAACCACTAAATGAAAAATCCAAGCCTTGATGTAACATCGGGCGAGGAAATTCAAATGCTTGTGAATTACCTTGCAAAGCTAATTTGGCAATATTAGGACCACCTGGGTATGGCAATTTCATCATTTTTGCAACTTTATCAAATGCCTCACCCGCAGCATCATCTATCGACTCGCCAAGTAATTCATATTGACCAATTCCATGAGCTGCCATCAGTTGCGTATGACCACCTGAAACTAGTAAGGCTACAAATGGAAATTCTGGTGGAGTTTCAGAAAGTAAAGGCGCAAGCATATGACCTTCCATGTGGTGTACACCGATGGCTGGTTTGTTAAATGCAAAAGCCAAAGTGCGTCCAAATAATGCACCTGTCATTAACGCTCCCATGAGTCCTGGTCCGCGTGTATATGCAATTGCATCAATTTCTTGTTTTTTAACTCCACTTTGCTCAAGCAACTGATTAATCAAAGGAATCATTTTTCGTACATGATCACGTGATGCAAGTTCAGGAACAACACCACCATATTCAGCATGCAGTTTGATCTGACTATATAGAACCTGTCCACGTAAGCCGAGCTCGCTATCATAGAGTGCTAACCCAGTTTCATCACACGAAGTTTCTAAGCCCAAAACAATCATTAAACTGCCTTTACAACGATCAAAAATAATATCGAAGCTATTATAGACTTGTGATCTGAGTTGTAAATGAGTAAAATACTGACCTTCACTTGCGATCTAGTGCAATCGTGCATTAGGTCTTATCCATAATCTTAGAGGATTTTACATGCCACAAGTTAAGTTGAAAGAAGGCGAACCAGTAGACGTAGCTATCCGTCGTTTCAAACGTTCATGCGAAAAAGCGGGTGTTTTAGCTGACGTTCGTAAGCGCGAATTCTATGAGAAACCAACTCAAGAACGTAAGCGTAAAAAAGCTGCAGCAGTTAAGCGTTATCAAAAGAAATTGACTCGCGAATCTGTACGTACTACTCGCCTTTACTAATTAATTTGTGATTGATTGCTGAAAAGACTATGACTACTTTAAAAGACCAAATTACTGACGTATTAAAAACTTCAATGCGTGCCAAAGATATGGCAACAGTAACGGTCATTCGTGGTCTACAAGCAGCAATTAAGCAAATCGAAGTCGATGAGCGCATTGAGCTTGACGATGCTCAGGTTCTTGCGGTCATTGAAAAACAAATTAAACAACGTAAAGAATCGATCAAGGCCTTTTCTGGCGCTGGTCGAGATGATTTAGCTAGTAAAGAACAAGCCGAAGTTGAGGTTATTTCTCAATTTCTACCAGCAGCTATGACTGAGGAAGAACTTGATTCTATCATTGAGCAAACGATTGCTGCTCAAGAAGCTACTAGCATGAAAGATATGGGTAAGGTGATGAATTCTCTACGTCCGATCATAGCCGGGCGTGCCGATCCTGCACAAGTATCTGCTAAAATCAAAGCAAAATTAAGCTAAGCTGCTTTTATCCCCCTCTCTATATTAATGTAAATGGATTCATTTAAATGAACCCATCTATCTATATCAATTAAAATTACACTGAATATTGTATTTTTTCAGCATTTGCATTTCTTTAGATTCTGCAACTTGATTAATCACATCTTGTTTCGTCATCGTCGCATATTGTCCCGTCAAAGATGATCGATTACGCTCAATTGCTTGATATAAATCCTGCACATATTGATTGGTAATACCACAGAATTTTGCCTGCTGTTCAGGACTAAAACGCGAAAGTTGAGGATCTAAACTACGCAGAAAACCACGCATATCTTGCGCATAATTTGCAGTAATCTTCTCTACAGAATTTACATATTGTTCAACAGAACTCGCTGAACTCACCCCGATCATGCTTATTGCAAAAATAAAAATAAAAATCTTTTTCATAAATCTTTTAACTTCTCAGTTATTCCTTACGCAGGACATCTTATCTTAATTCAAGAAAATTTGGCTTATGCTCAGTAAAAAATTCTTCCTCTGGTGCAGGAAGTTTGCCCTCTGTAACAGAGCCCAAACGCAAACGAATAATATTGGGTAGATCAGTACGATACGAGTAAATTGGACTTCCACAATTCTGGCAGAACACACGAGCTTTATTGGGAGTATGTAAGTATTCTTTTAACTGATCTTGTCCAGATATGAATTGGAATTTGGTTTGATCAATTGGACTATTCCAACCTGCGATACTACCTTGAGCTTGTTGACAATGCTGGCAATAACACAAAATGCTCTGTTCGATTTCCCCATCATATTGATATTGAACTGCTCCACATAAACACTGTCCTTTTATCATTATTTTCCTCAATTATTAAATTTTCATTCGGCGATCATCTTGCATTTGTTTTAAACGCGAATCAATTTTTGCTGACATAGCCATATTACCTTTCGCCAAACGTTGGGCATGTAGCATTGATTTTATAGCATTTTCTTCATGACCTGACCAATATTCAACCTCTGCTCGGTAACATAAAACATTGATCGCTTGCAAAGGTGAACTCTTATCTAGATTGGTTGCCTGTTGTAATAGTTGCCACCCCTCCACGTCTCTTTGATTTTTATGTATAAATCGTTGTACTAAGGTTTGGGCTTCAGCTGCTTTACCTTGTCTTATAAGCACTTCCGCTAATTTATAAGATAAAGCACGATTTTCAGGCATAGTGCGTTGGATTGAATTGATACTGTTATAAGCCAGATCAATTTTATTTTGACCTAGATAAATATCCGTTTGGATCAATGGAATAAGTACGTGATTTTTTAATTTTAATTTGACTTGATCAAGGCTGGTCTGGGCTTGTGCATAATCACCTCGCTCTAAATAAAACTTACTGATCGCAAGTAATCCCGCAATATTCTTTTGATTAGCCAAAGCTTGAAGCTGATTTTCTGTCGCCTGATTTGATACGACATAGGTGTACCATTTCATGATATCAAAATCGAGATCATAAATTTTTGGTTTCACTCGAGGTAACTGGTTTGCACGTAATCGTGCCTCACTCATACGTTCCGTGGTTAATGGGTGGGTAAACCAGAAATCTGGTAGGAAACTGACTCGGCTAGTAGCACGATGCATCGTTTCGAAATAGTCAGCCATACTTTGTGGATTGTAACCAGAGGAATACATGAATTGCATACCGATACGATCCGCTTCACGCTCTTGATTACGACTATAACTCAATTGCTTATCCATTAAGGCAGCTTGAGTACCTAGCATTACAGCAGAGCCAACATCACCGTCAGCTTGTGAAGCAATCGCAGCTCCTACGAGGATACCTGCTAAAGCAAGCAATCCTTGCCCTTTGAAGGCTTCTTGGGATCGGCTATAGTGACGTTGCGAAACGTGTGCTATCTCGTGAGCCATAACACCAGCAATCTCATCGATATTTTTCGCAGAAGTGATTAAACCCGTGTTTAATGCAAAGAGACCACCAGGAACTGCAAAAGCATTAATTTGAGGGTCTTTAATCACCACTAGACCAATCGGTTGCCCAAGCTGAGTTTGGCTGAGAATACCTGAAAACACTTGAAGAAACTGATCTTCCAACCATGCATCTTGTACAGTTGGCATTTGACGACGCACTTCGCGATAAACTTTCTCTCCGATCAGTTTTTCTTTTTGCTGATCAAGCAACCCAACACCACTACCGATATCAGGTATTTCAGTTTGACCTGAAATTTGCGGAGGTAAAAAGACCTGTGTATGACTAAGTTGAGTCGTGGCAAATAAGCCACATGCGAGCAGCAACGGTCTCAAGTGGTTTCTCTATGATTCTACTGGAAAAATTTAATATACCATTTGATTTAGGAGAAATTTGCAACGAAGTGTTATAAAAGACAGGAAAATCCTGTCTTACTTTATGATTTTTGAAATTCTAAAGAATTACTGGTCAGGCGAAAAACGTTGATCAATACTGAATTTCTCTGGAAATTTAGCATTAATTTCTGCATAAAAAGCCATAATCTCGGTCATATCTTTTTGATAATCACCTGATGGATAAACAATTTTACCAATACCTGTTTTCTTTTTTGCATAATCCATATATGCCAATGCAATAGGTACACCTGCATTCACAGCAACATGATAAAAACCTGTTTTCCATTGTTCTTGTTTCGCACGTGTTCCTTCTGGTGTTACAAGCATCACAAGTTTAGGGTGTGTTTTAAATAGATCACTCATCAACTGAACCATGCTTGGTCTTTCCTGACCTTCTTGCTTAGCACTGCGATCTATTCCTATTCCGCCCATCGCACGCACAAAAGGACCAAATGGAAATTTCATATAGCTGTCTTTGATCGTCAAACGAACATTTACACCTAAAGCTTTCAATGCTAATCGTGCATATAGTGCATCCCAATTACTGGTATGTGGCGCTGCGATCATGACACATTGGTCAATATCCAAGTCCCAGTGATTATCAATTTCCCACCCCATCAAACCCAAAGTTTGTTCAGCTAATTTCTCGAACACAACAACCCCAAACGCAATTTCAAAGGGCGCAAGTGTACCAATAATAGCCAGTTTAAAATGCTAGACTAGATGAATAATTCAGCAATCAACATGTAAGAATTTATTCAAACTTAGGATTGACTAGATAACGAGGTTGTCGATCCTCAAGTGCATCAATAAGATTTTGATAAGCAAGATGAACCATTTTTTTGCGTGTTTCGAGAGTTGCTGAACCAATATGAGGGGCAGTCACCACATTTGGTAGTTGGAATAATGGTGATTCTTGCAAAGGTTCTTTTGCATACACATCTAAGCCTGCTGCAAAAATTTTGTTTTGTTGTAATGCATCGATCAATGCTGACTCATCTACTACAGAACCACGTGAAATATTGACGAACACAGCATGTTTTTGCATTAAATCAAATTGAGCTGAACCAATTAAAGCTTTAGATTCTTGATTTAAATCTACAGCCACCACGATGAAATCAGACTGTTGTAACAGTCGATCTAAATCACAGTATTGAGCATTATATGCTTCTGCAACTTCTATTTTTTCACGGCGATTGTGATACAAAATATTCATGTTAAAGCCATGAAAACCTCGTCGAGCAATTGCTGCGCCGATATGCCCTAACCCGATAATCCCTAAAGTTTTACCGAAAACATCCATACCGAACTGTTCGGTTGATACTGTACGCTTCCATTGACCTTGCTTTATCCACGCATCTAATTGAGGGATTTTTCTTGCTGCGCTCAGCAGTAAACTAAATGCTAAATCAGCAGTCGTCTCGGTTAATACATGAGGTGTATTAGCGAGCCAAATTTTTCTTTGATTTAAATAATTAACATCATAGTTATCATAACCAACAGAAACAGTTGAAATAATTTTGAGCTTTTGTGCTGTCGCTAAATTAGTTTCGTTGAGTAAACGACCTGCTCCTATCATCGCGTCAGCATCAGCAACTTCTGTTCGAATCTGCTCATTAATATCACCCATTTTGGGATTCAGCACGACCACTTGATAATCTTGCTGTAACTTGAGTAATACATCCTGATCGATTTGGCTGAATACAACGACTTTCTTCATGATAAGAGTTCCGAACCTTATTGCATAAGTTGCCACAACCGTTTTTTAAGTAGAGGTTGTGTAATCATTTCTTCTAAACTGGCTAAATGTAAAATATTAGAATGTTGAATAAATTCAAGTTTTCCTAAACATAATATTTTCTTATTATTTGAAGTCGCATCTAAAAATCCTTGAATATAGGATGGTAAACCACGACTGTCCTGAAATTCAGCTAAAGGAAATGGCCACTTTAGCTCAGCATAGTAGCCAAGTTTAGCTTTTTGAATATTTTGCCAAAGTTGCTGTTGTTCAGCATTTAATTGACTGCTCTCAACCAAAATTGAACAGTTCTCTAAGACATACATTTGTAATTCAAATGACTGTACAGAACCTTCAACAACTATCTGCGGTTTAGCTGTCGTTGCCTCTCGAAGAATTGGTTTAGGCGTAATTTCTTGTGGTTGTGATTGAACTTCAACAATTGGTTCTGAGATGATTGGTTCTAAATCATGCGCTTCAACAAGATCTGATGCTAAGGAAATTTCTTCAATAGGTGTATTATTTTCAACAACCTGATCTCGCCATAGATGTGCAGCAGTATTTTTTTCACACACAACATCTTTAGGAATCCAAATATCAATTCCTATCGCTGCTAGTATGTTTCTTTGCTGCCCAATCATTTTACTACTCTTTCTACCACGTTAGATCATCACAATACTTGTAATGCTGCATAGTCTACCATAAACGGCTTCCCCCTTTATGGCTTCGTTTTATCCAATCACCCTTCTCTGATCAAGACATCTTTCAAGATTTGAAATCTTTTTTCACTTAGATAAAGAAACAAATTTCTTAAGTTCTTCCATTTATCGACTAATCCCAACTTTTTCATCATTTTGTCGCTTTCTCTTTTTATTACTAGTCTGGACCGAATGCTCAAATGAAAAGGTGGACTGAATCTATGCTAATCCTTTTTGCTATCGTTTTTTTGCTCTTGCTTGGCATAAGTATTTTATATACGCAACATCCCTTATTTGGAAAAATCCCTACTGCTGAACGACTCAAACGTATCGAAAACTCTCCTAACTATCGTCAGGGTCAATTTAGAAATCGACTAGAAAAACCTGATATGGCTGACTGCTCCCACACCTTTATTGAACTGTATAGAACATTTATTAAAACTATTCCTCATCGTAGACCCAAAGACATTATTCCCTCTATCAAAACCAATTTACGTACACTCGATCCCAAACAAGATGTCATGATTTGGTTTGGGCATTCTTCTGTTTTTATCCAACTGAATGGTAAAACCTTTTTAATTGACCCAGTGATGAGTGGCAAAGTTTCCCCTCTGCCTTGGGGAACACGTGCTTATCGAGGTACAGATATTTATACAGTCGAGGAATTACCCCAAATTGACTATTTATTGATCTCACATGACCATTATGATCATCTGGATTATAAAACCATTTTGCAACTAAAGAACAAAGTCAAATATGTCATTACTGGTCTCGGTGTCGGAGAACACTTCGAGTACTGGGGCTATTCAAAAGAACAATTGATTGAACGAGACTGGGGTGACAAAATTGAATTTGAAGGTGGTATTACGATCATCACCGAAACAACTCATCATGATTCACGGCGTGCCTTTAAAGGCGGTAAAAATCTCTGGGTATCCTTCATCATACAATCACCGAATAGAAAGATTTTTTATACAGGTGATGGAGGCTATGACAAACATTTTGTGGAGATTGGTAAAAAGTACGGACCTTTTGATTGGGCATTGATGGAAAATGGTCAATACGATGCTGCTTGGCGCTCCGTACATTGTCATCCAGATGAAGTTGCACAAGCGACAGAAGAACTCCAAGCACGTAACATGCTACCTGTGCATCATTCTAAGTTTAGCCTCGCAAAACACCCTTGGAATGAGCCAATTAATCATATTGTAAGATATTCAAAACAAAGAAATTATCGACTTGCCACCCCCATGATCGGTGAATTGGTTGAACTCGATAATGAGCAACAAAGTTTCAAGCAATGGTGGGCAAATATTCGTTGAACGGTTCGATTAAAGAATCAGATAGAGTTTCTGATTCTTTATTCAGCTCTTAAATTTTTTAAGATTAAATCTAAAACTTAGCCATTTAGATAAGTTTTACTTGACTTGTTGTTTTTTCAACCAAATACTTACCCATATGGCTAAGTATGATTTTCAACTCGATCTGTTATTTAATGCTTTAAGTGATCCTACACGCAGAGCAATACTCACTCGTCTTGCAACAGGTGAAGCAACAACCACCTCACTTGCAGAAGAGCATACGATGGCTTTGCCCTCTTTTCTTAAACATTTAAAAAAATTGGAAGAAGCGGGACTGATCACAACAACAAAAAATGGCAGAGTGAGAACCTATGCTCTTCGCCCCCATGCGTTTAGCCCTTTAAAACACTGGTTGCAAGAACAACAAGCCATATGGGAAACACGCTTAAATCAATTAGATAACTATGCATTAAATTTACAAAGGAAAAGAAAAAATGAATCTTGATCCCCAAACAGATTTAAAACTAGAACGAACTGTAGCTGTTCCACGTGAGTTACTTTGGGAATGCTGGACTACTCCAGAGCATATAAAACACTTTTTTATTCCTAAACCTCACTCCATCGTGTCCTGTGAAATAGACTTGAAAGTAGGTGGAAAATTCAACACCTTGTTTGATGTTGATGGCAATCAGATTCCCAATAATGGTGTTTTTCTAGAAGTCGTTGATGGCGAAAAATTAGTATTTACTGATGCTTATACTGAAGAATGGAAACCCAGTGAAAATCCATTTATGACGGCAATTATCCTATTTGAAGATCTCGGAAATGGATCAACAAAATACACAGCTATTGCACGCCATCGCACTCCTGAAGCACGACAACAACATGAAGATATGGGTTTCTTTAGTGGTTGGGGAACGGTTGTTGATCAACTCGAAACCTACGCCAAAACGTTATAAATAAATATTTTAGGTATAAAAAAGGCAGGTTTAGCCTGTCTTTTATATATATTAACA